>NZ_DBFNWJ010000053.1:0-77576 GCF_048426865.1 Candidatus Allofournierella merdipullorum | reverse complement strand
TCCCTCTGCACCATGCGGTGCTGTGGGCTTATGCGGTATTAGCAGTCGTTTCCAACTGTTGTCCCCCACTCCAGGGCAGGTTCCTCACGTGTTACTCACCCGTTCGCCACTAAGTTATTCCTGCGTCCACCCGAAAGCTTCAGCTGAAACAACTCCGTTCGACTTGCATGTGTTAGGCGCGCCGCCAGCGTTCGTCCTGAGCCAGGATCAAACTCTTTATAAAATGGTATCTAAACCAGATTACTCTGAATTTAAATCGCTGCATTCTCAGACACAATCGCTTGCGTCCTGTGAATTACTTTTTGGAATTTTTAAAGTGTTTTCCACACTCAAAAAGGGTCCTTCAAGTTCTTCTTATTGTTCAATTTTCAAGGTCCTCTCGCCGCCCCTCTTGCGAGGCAGCTTGCTTATTATATCTCTCGTTTTTCTCTTTGTCAAGAGTTTTTTGAAAGATTTTTCGCAAGTTTTCCACTCGGATAACCTCGTGTCCTGCGGCTCCGTTATAATACCACACTTGCAAGCGAAAAGTCAACGGGTCAGAACAGGTTTTTTGACGAAAAGTCAGTCTTTTGGCATTTTGCCCATTTGTCTTGCCCCATTTTGTTGATTTTCCAGACTGTTTGCAGCAGCCGTTTATACAGCCTGTACGAAACCGTTTGAAAGGCTACCAGTCACATTACTATCCGTATTGAACGTTTTCCCGCAAAAGCAAAAGAAAAGCGGCCTTTGGCCGCCTTTCCGCGAAAAATTTCTTGTGTTTTTTCAGCCCTGGAGCAAAAGTTCCCGCATCTCCCTGAGTATTTTTCGCTCTCTGCGGGAGATCTGAACTTGTGTGGTGCCCAGCACACGGGCAGTCTCGCTTTGGGTCTTGCCCGAGAAAAAACGAAGATAGATGAGCGTGCGGTCTTTGGGCGGCAGACCGGACAGCACCTCTTCCAGCCCGATGCGGTCCGCCAGATCCTCCTCCGGGGAGTCGATGGGGATATCCAGCTGGCGGGAGTCCTCGGCGTCGGCGGCGGGCGTGAGGGAGATGGCCGGCTGGCCGGCACGAATGGCCAGCGCCACCTGTTCCGGCCGCTCCCCCAGCGCTTCGGCCAACTGGTTCACGGTGGGCTCGGCACCTGTGTTTTTGATGATGCTCTCCCGCAGGGCGTTCACCTTAAGGCCCAGCTCCTTGAGCGAACGGCTCACCTTGACGGTACCGCCGTCCCGGAACAGTTTCTTTATCTCTCCCAGAATGACCGGCACCGCGTAGGTGGAAAACTGCACGCCCCGGTCCTCGTCGAACCCGTCGTAAGCCTTGACGAGACCCATGCAGCCGGCGGAATAGAGATCATCGTATTCGATGCCCCGCCCCCGGAAGCGCCCCGCGCAGGCATGGACAAGGCCCAGATTGTTTTGTATGAACTCCTCCCGCGGGCCAAGTTTGGTCGGCACGGAAAAGCCCCCTCTCTATATAAGGTATGTAAGAGAGGTTCAGCCGCGGCCGGCGAGGGTCTTGGTCATCACCACACGGGTGCCCTGACCCGGCTTGCTAGTGACCTTGACCTTGTCCATGAAGCTTTGCATCACCGCAAAGCCCAGGCCCGCCCGCTCCTCCGGGTTGCCGGTGGTGAACATGGGCTGCATGGCCTTTTCCACATCGGCGATGCCCACGCCCTTATCAGAAATGGTGATCTTGACCTTTCCGCCCTCATACAGAGCGACGGACATGTGCACCAGCCCCACCCCGCCGGGATAGGCATGGACGATGCAGTTGGTGACCGCCTCGCTGACGGCGGTCTTTATGTCTGCCAGCTCGGGCACGGTAGGATCCGCCTGGGCCAGAAAGGCCGCCAGTGCGCCCCGGGCAAAGCCCTCGTTGACGCTGCGGGAGTAAAAGCTGAGCTTGACCAGATTTTTTGCTTTCATTGCCTGTGCGCTCCTTTATTTATATGGATTCGATGCGGGCCAGCCGCAGCATCTTGGCCACGGCGGGCGGCGCTTTCTGCACGGTGAGGCTGCCTTCCAGCGCCTGCATCTGCTTTGCCCGGCCCAGAATGAGCCCCACCCCGCTGGAGTCCATGAAATCCACGCCGCCGAAATCCATCACCAGCTGGGCGGGCATGCTGCCGGCGATCTGGCCGTCGATCTGCTCCCGCAAAAGCTGAGCGGTGTGGTGATCGATCTCCCCCGCAAGATAGGCGATAAGGGTATCGCCTGCGTGGGTGAACGTGACCTTTGCCATCCTTCTTTTCCTCCTTTGCCCGGCATATATGCAAACAAAAAGCCCCGTATACCTGGCAATTACCAAGTATACGGGGTCGGGTGCGAATATTTTGCCGCAACATGGCGGCGATGGGTCACAGCCGTTCCAGCAGCTTCGGCCGGGCCTGGGCCGCCAGGTAGAGCGAGCCGCAGACCACCGCGCCCTGGGGCAGGCCGAGGGCCGCGTTCAGCGCCTCGTCCAGATCGGCGCAGGGATAGACCGGCACCTCCGGCAGCTCCCGGGCCGCCAGTTCGGCCAGCGCTTCGGCGCTCATGGCCCGGGGGCAGTCCGGCGTGACGGCATAGATGGTGCCGAAGCAGTCGCCCAGCGCGCGGAGCATTTCGGCGACCGCCTTGTCCGCCAGGACACCCAACACTGCCACCGGCTTTTGCGGAAGCTTCTGGGCCTTGAGAGTAGCGGCCAGAGCCGCCGCGCCCGCCGGGTTATGGCTGCCGTCCAGCAGCACCAGCGGCTCCCTGCGCAGCACCTCAATGCGGGCCGGGAAGCGGGTGGTTTCCAGGCCTTCCAGAATGGCTTCATCGGGGATGTCCATCCCCTGCCGCCACAAGGCCAGCGCAATTTCAATGGCCATGGCCGCATTGCAAGCCTGATGCGCCCCGGGCAGGGCAAGGTTCACCTCATAGCCGCCGTACTCCAGGCGGTTTTCGAACAGGCCGCCGCGGCGAAGATGGATGTCCTCCGCTTCGGGGGCCACCAGGTCCGCCTTTTCGCGGATGCAGGCGGCGGCGATGGCCTGCAAAGCTCCCTTTTCCTGCACCGGATAGGTGACTGCGATGCAGCCTGGCTTGATGATGCCCGCTTTTTCCGCCGCGATTTCCTCCACCGTGCCGCCCAGCAGCTCGGTGTGGTCCAGGTCGATGCGGGTGATGGCCGCCACCAGGGTATTCTCCACCGCGTTGGTGGCGTCAAAGCGGCCGCCGAGGCCGGTCTCCAGCACGGCGATGTCGCACTGCTCCTCGTCGAACCAGGCGAGGGCCAGCGCGGTGACCGCCTCGAACTGCACCGGAAGCTCCGTCAGCGTTTCGGCGGCGGCGCGCACCTTCGCGGCCAGTCGCTCCAGCGCGTCGGGCGGGATCATCTGCCCGTCGATCTGGAACCGCTCGCGGAAATCCCGCACATAGGGGGAGATGGTCAGCCCCGTTTTGAAGCCGGCCTTTTGGAGGATATTTGCGGTGAAGGCCGCCACGCTGCCTTTGCCGTTGGTGCCCGCGATATGGACATAGCGGCCCCGTTTCTGCGGGTCACCCAGCGCGGCCAGAAGCGCCTTCATTCGGTCAAGGCCCGGCTCGCCCGAAAGGCGGGGCAGGCTTTGCAGCCATTCCAGAGCAGTCTGCATCACTCAACATCCCTTTCCCTGTTTCGCCACAGAATGCCGCACATGCGGAAGAACAACAAAATCAGCAGGGCCGCGAACAAGCCGCAGCACACGCCCGAAAAATCCAGCAGCACGTCCAGCGTGCTGGAAGAGCGCCCCGGAACATAGAGCTGGATGGTCTCGTCGATGACCGCCACCAGCAAACCGCAGAGCAGCGGCCAGCTGACATGGCGGACAAAATGACGGGTGTAGACTCGCAGGCAGAGCATGAACCAGAAGCCCTGCAGGGCAAATTCGGCAAAGTGGGCCATCTTGCGCACGGTGTGCATCGAGAAGGGGCCCAGCCCCACCTGAGCGGCCAGCGCGTTCAGCAATTCCTGCACGCGCCGGCTCTGCTCACCGGAGACCTGCGCGATCTGCAGCGAGTTGTGGAAGATGAACCAGATGCTGTACACCAGGCACCCTGTGAACAGGATGCGGACGAGAATGAGTAAGACACTGGTTTTTTGTTTTGTCTCCAAGGGCCGTTTTCCTTTCTGTGTTCCGCGGCCCGTCAGCCCAGGGCGGCGATGCTCTCGTCGATGCGGGTGAGTTTGTCCTGGGCGCGGGCCAGCTTGGCGCGGATGTCCTCCACCACCTGGGCGGGGGCCTTGCTCACAAAGCCGGGATTGTCCAGCTGGCGGCTGAACATGGCGATCTCCTTTTCCGCACCGGCCTTTTCCTTGTTCAGGCGGGCCAGCTCCTTGTCCCGATCGATGAGCTCCAGCATGGGGATGAAGCCCCGGGCGCTGTGGGTGATGGCCTGCACCATGCCCGCGGTGGGGCCGTCGTAGTGCTCGGTGACGGTGACAGAGGTGGCAAAGGCGAACTTGGCCAGATACTCGCCGCCACGGCGGAAGGCCGCGGGGTCCGAGGTCTCGATGACCATGCTGCTGCGCTTGGCGGGATGAACGCCCATCTCGGCCCGCAGGTTGCGCACCGCCTTGATGTAATCCATCAGCTTCTCAAAGTCGGCCTCGTCGGCGGAGAAATCCAGCGCCTCGGTAAACTGGGGCCACTGCTCGATCATGATGCTCTCGCCGGTGCCGGGCAGGGCGTGATAGATCTCCTCGGTGATGAAGGGCATAAAGGGGTGCAGCAGCTTGAGCGCCTGGGTGAGCACGTACACCAGCACCTTGCGGGCGGTGTCCGCCTCGGCGGCGTCGGCACCGTTCAGGCGCACCTTGGCGATTTCGATGTACCAGTCGCAGTAGACGTCCCAGATGAAGTCCTGGATCTTCTGCGCGGCCAGGCCCAGCTCGAACTTTTCCAGATTCTCGGTGGCGGCGCGGGCCAGATGGTTCAGGCGGGAGAGCACCCACTTGTCACTCAGGTCCAGCTTGTCGGCGGCGGGCAGACCGGCCTCAAAGTCCTCCGGCAGGTTCATCATCACAAAGCGGGTAGCGTTCCACAGCTTGTTGGCAAAGTTGCGGCTGGCCTTGATCTTCTCGTCGGAGAAGCGGGTGTCGTTGCCGGGCGTGCCGCCCAGCACCAGGGTCAGGCGCAGCGCGTCGGCGCCGTAGTCCCGGATGACCTCCAGCGGGTCGATGCCGTTGCCCAGGCTCTTGGACATCTTGCGGCCCTGGGCGTCCCGCACCAGGCCGTGGATGAGCACGGTGTCGAAGGGGGCCTTGCCGGTGTAGGCCAGGCCGGAGAAGATCATGCGGGACACCCAGAACCCGATGATGTCATAGGCGGTGACCAGCGTGTTGGTGGGATAGAAGTAGGCCAGGTCCTCGGTCTGCTTGGGCCAGCCCAGGGTGCTGAAGGGCCACAGGGCGCTGGAGAACCAGGTGTCCAGCGTGTCGGGGTCCTGCTCCAGGGCAGTGCTGCCGCAGTGGGGGCAGGTGCCGGGCGCGGATTTGGCCACAATGGTGGCGCCGCAGTCGGCGCAATACCATGCGGGGATGCGGTGACCCCACCACAGCTGACGGCTGATGCACCAATCGCGGCTGCCCTTCATCCAGTTGATGTAGTTCTTGGTGAAGCGCTCAGGCACGAACTTGATCTCACCCTTCTCCACGCTCTCGATGGCAGGGCCGGCCAGCGGGTCCATCCTGACGAACCACTGCTTGGAGATCATCGGCTCGATGACGGTGTGGCAGCGGTAGCAGGTGCCCACCTCGTGGGTGATGTCCTCGGTGGCTTTGAGATAGCCGCCCGCCTCCAGGTCCGCCAGGATGGCCTTGCGGGCCTCGGCGGCAGTCATGCCGGCGTACTTGCCGCAGTCCAGCACCTCGGGCTCGTCCGCGCTGGCGTGGCCGCTGGCCTTCAGCTCCTCCCAGGCGGCCCGGTCGGCCGCACCGGTCATGTGGCCGTCGTAGGTGAGCACGCGGACCATGGGCAGGTTGTGGCGCTGGCCCACCTCAAAGTCGTTGGGATCGTGGGCGGGGGTGATCTTCACCACGCCGGTGCCCTTCTCCATGTCGGCGTGCTCGTCGCAGACGATGGGGATCTCCCGGCCCACCAGCGGCAGCACCACATGGCAGCCGTGGAGATGGGCATAGCGCTCGTCCTCGGTATTGATGGCTACCGCGGTGTCGCCCAGCATGGTCTCGGGGCGGGTGGTGGCCAGCTCCAGCATCTCGCCGGTCTCCTTCACCGGGTAGAGCAGATGCCAGAAATGGCCCGGCTTCTCCGCGTACTCCACCTCGGCGTCGGAGATGGAGGTGTTGCAGTGGGGGCACCAGTTGACCATCCGGTTGCCCCGGTAGATCAGGCCCTTGTTATAAAGATTGACAAAGACCTCCAGCACCGCCTCGGAGCAGCCCTCGTCCATGGTGAAGCGCTCCCGCTCCCAGTCACAGGAGCAGCCCAGCTTCTTGAACTGGCTGACGATGCGGCTGCCGTACTGGTTTTTCCAGGCCCAGGCACGCTCCAAAAAGCCCTCCCGGCCCAGCACCTCCTTGGTGAGTCCCTCTTCCTTCATCTGGGCCACCACCTTGGCCTCGGTGGCGATGGAGGCGTGGTCGGTGCCGGGCAGCCACAGGGCGGCGTAACCCTGCATCCGCTTGAAGCGGATGAGGATGTCCTGCCAGGTGCCGTTCATGGCGTGGCCCATGTGCAGCTGGCCGGTGACGTTGGGCGGCGGCATCACGATGGTGTAGGGCGTTTTGTCCGGGTCTGCCTTGGTGTGGAAATAGCCGCCGTTCAGCCAGAAGGCATAGACGTCGTCCTCCACACGGGCGGGGTCGTAGAGCTTTTCCAGTTCTTTCATTTTCTTCCCTCCTGCAAGATCTGGCGGGGCGTGCAAAAAGGCCGCCCCATGTGTGAACACACTTGGGACGGCCTGTAAAGTACAAAACCGCGGTACCACCCAAATTGCCGCGCGGCGGGCGCGCAGCCACTCGAGAGCCCGGTAACGGGGGCAGGTCGTGCGCGGCTACTGGTTTTCACCGCGCCTGCTCAGAAGCGACAGCCCGCCGCGCCTTTTGCCGGGCTTACAGCCTGCGGCCCGGCTCTCTGCAAAAAGGGGTTGCGGCGCGCCCTCTTCCTCGGCGCATTTATGATTCTACATTATAGAGCGGAGGCAGGGGCTTTGTCAATACATTCAGCCCAGGCACACGCCCATGCTGCGGGCCACCTCCAGCATGCCGTGGCCCTCGGGCACCAGGCGGCTCTTGCCGGCGATCTCTTCCAGCGGATTCTCGGTGACGTGGCCGTTCACCATGGCCACGGTGACGCCGTAGTGCTCGTGGGCGACCAGCTTCGCCGCGTAGGTGCCGAAGCGGGTGGCCAGCACCCGGTCGTAGGCGGAAGGGCTGCCGCCCCGCTGCATGTGCCCGGGCACGCAGACGCGGGTCTCGCAGCCGGTCATCTCCTCGATCTGGCGGGCAATGCGGTTGGTGGCGGTGCGCTCGCCGGCGGCGGCCCGCTTCGCGGCCCGCTCCTTCTTCTTCATGCGGGCCTCCTCGGCATCGTAAACGCCCTCGGCCACGGCGATGATGGAGAAAGCCTTGCCCTCTTTGGCGCGTTTTTCTACTGCGGCGCAGACGTTTTCAATGGTGTAGGGCAGTTCGGGGATGAGGATGATGTCCGCCCCGCCGGCAATGCCGGAGTAGAGGGTCAGCCAGCCGGCCTTGTTGCCCATGATCTCCACCACCATGCAGCGGCTGTGGCTGCCGGCGGTGGTGTGGATGCGGTCGATGACCTCGGTGGCGATGTCCACCGCAGTGTGGAAGCCGAAGGTGACGTCGGTGCCGTAGATGTCATTGTCGATGGTCTTGGGCAAGCCGATGATGTTCAGCCCTTCCTGTGCCAGCAGGTTGGCGGTCTTGTGAGTGCCGTTGCCGCCCAGGCAGAGCAGGCAGTCCAGCTTCATTTCCTTATAGTTCTTTTTCATGGCGGCGACCTTGTCCACCTTATCGTCGCCCACCACGCGCATCAGCTTGAAGGGGGTGCGCTTGGTGCCCAGAATGGTGCCGCCCACGGTGAGGATACCGGAAAACTCCCGCGGCTCCATCACACGCCAGTCGCCGTCAATGAGGCCCTGGTAGCCGTTCAGGATACCAATGATCTCCACATCGTCTCCCATGCGCTCGTACAGCGCCTTCGCAACGCCCCGAAGGGTTGCGTTCAGGCCCGGGCAGTCGCCGCCGGAAGTGAGGATGCCCACACGTCGTTTCATCTTTACATATCCCCTTTTTGAGCACGCCCAAGCATCGAGGCGCGTTTTCCAATTTGTAGTTTAAGAGTAGTCCTACCGCGGGCTTTTTGTCAATGGATTTTGAAAAAAAGCAAAACGTAAAATTTTTCGAAAAGGGGTGTTGACAAACGCTCATACCTTCGCTATAATAATAAAGCACTCGCGAGAACGCCTCGCAGGGCAAACATATTGGAGAATTGTGTAAGGGTAGCACGACAGACTCTGACTCTGTTTGTGAGGGTTCGAATCCTTCTTCTCCAACCAAAGAAACAGCAGCAGCGCGGCATTTGCTGCTGCTGTTTTTTTCGGGGTGTAGCGCAGTTGGTAGCGCGCCTGGTTCGGGACTAGGAAGCCGTGGGTTCAAATCCCGCCACTCCGACCAAATACCGCAGAGGGATTGCCCTCTGCGGTATTTTTGTTATCGCGCCGATCTCTTACTATCTCATATATGGAAATGGTGTCCAGAATCTTTGTAATGGTAAAATCGTCTAGTATATGGTATATTCTTATAATAAAGATTCTAAACAAATTTTTGATGATGTTTGCAAGGAGTTCACGATATGGCAAAGCGATTTCAGATTTTTTAATCGTTTGTCTTTCCATTTCCACCGTAACCTTTATGCTACTCTGGCAAAGTCAAAAAAGCAACAAGGATGATATCAGGGCATTGGCACAGGCAAGTGCCGCTGATGCTTGTATCCAGTTTACGGAATATCAAACTAACGGTTGTGAAAGCAGCTATTGGTACGGGGTTGCCGCTTTTCGCTCTTTTCAGCAAGCATATCATTCATTGACGGAAGGAACAAATAAAGCTGCCAACTACACTTTCTGCAATGAAGTATATGGGTGTTTGGTGTTGAGTCCGGAAATCAGTCAATCTAATATTTCAGAAATCATTGAAACCATGAGCATTCTTTCGTCGGACGTCGAGGATGAAAATGGGTATATTCGGATGTCAGAACTCCGAAACAGTCTAACGCGTTGAGTACGTCATGATAATACTGAGGTTTGTGCTGATTGGGGTAAGGACCTCATTCTATAATTGCCAAAAGGGAACGGACGGCCACAAGCCGTCCGTTCCCTTTTTTATTTCACAGCGCTTTGCTCATCCAGATATGGGGGCAGTATTCGTCCAGGAACTCTTCGCCCTCGGCGGCATACCCCTGTTTTTCATAAAATTCCCGCACCCGTGTCTGCGCGGCAAGGAGCAGCTTGTCCCCCCGCAAGGCACGAACCTGTTTTTCCGCCTCCTGCACCAGCATCAGGCCGAAGGACCGGCCGCGAAACTCTTTTCGCACCGCCACTCGCCCAAGGACGTAGGCGTTTTTATCATCGTCCAGGTAAAAGCGGCAGACGCCCACCGGCATTTCATCATCAAACAGGACGATATGACGGGCGTGGTGGTCGGTCTCGTCGAATTCCACTTCGAACCCCTGTTCCTCCACAAAGACCTCCTGCCGGATCTGCACAGCCTCCAGCGGCAGTTGCTCATACATTTTGAAATGCAGCACGTTTGTTTCCTCCTGTTTTCTTATCGGGCATCACACATGCAGGTCCTTTTTGCAGAACACCACCGTGCCTACGGCATAGAGCGCCGCCGCGCTCGCCAGCAGCAGCGCGGCAAAGAGCACCGCCTCTCCTTCGCCCGCAGCCAAACCCTTGGGGTCGAAGAGGGTGAAGAAGGTGAAGCAGCGGGCCTTTTCCGCCGCTTCGCCGGCGTTGGCCAGCATCTGCAGCAGGAACATCACCGCGGGCACGCCCGCGCCGAAGGCCAGGCTGTACTTTGTGTCCGAGAAGATGCAGGAGAAAAGAAAGCACACGCCGCCGATGAACAGCTGCAGGCAGAGCAGGCCCCCATTCACCGCCAGCAGTTCCTTCGCCGCCAATTCTCCGGGAAAATACGCTTCGCACACCGCCAGTTCCAGCCCCGTGACATAGCCCACCAGCAGCACCGTGCCGGTGATCAGGACGGCGGCCTGGGTCAGGGCGATGGAACTGCGCCGCACCGGAGCGGCCAGGAGGCTGGCCATAGAGCCCCGGTCCACATATTTTGCCACAAGCCCGTTGGCCCGCAGGATGCAGTACACCATGGGGAACACCAGCAGGATGAACCTATAGATATAAGAGATCATAAAGCCCAGCAGATCGGCCGCGCCGGGGGTCATGCCCACGGCGGCCATCAGTTCCGGCATGGCCTGGGCGTAGCTGTCCAGCAGTTTGAGCATATCCGGCTCGTACATGGAGATGATGATGGTCACATACATGGTCATCACCGCTCCGAATATCACCAGCAGCTTTACGCTGCCTTTCATTTCCCGCTTATACAGTGTGGGATTCATGGCCTTCCCCTCCCCCGTAATACTCCAGAAAAATAGCCTCCAGGCTCTTTTGCGCCCGCACGGTCACCTTTGTGCCATCCTGCTTGCCGGCAAAGTCCCGGGCAAAGGCCGCGGCCTGCTCCGGGCTTTCCAGCGTGACGGTGTAGCTGCGCAGATACTGCCCGCGCAGAGTCTCCACCGAATCGTCGGCCACCAGCCGCCCGGCGCGGATGATGCCCACCCGGTCGCAGGTGCGCTCCACCTCTTCAAAGATGTGGCTGGAAAGGAGAATGGTCTTGCCGCGGGCTTTTTCCACGTCCAGCAACTGGATGAAGCGGTTCTGCATCAGTGGGTCGAGGCCCGA
Organism: Candidatus Allofournierella merdipullorum; assembly: GCF_048426865.1. Taxonomy (NCBI): domain Bacteria; kingdom Bacillati; phylum Bacillota; class Clostridia; order Eubacteriales; family Oscillospiraceae; genus Allofournierella; species Candidatus Allofournierella merdipullorum. Next base: position 66,626 of record NZ_DBFNWJ010000053.1, on the reverse strand, counting down.
GGTGGGCTCGTCCAGCACCAGGATGCGTGGGTCGTGCATAAAGGCGGCCACGATGCCCAGCTTCTGTTTCATGCCCTTGCTCATCTTTTTGATGCGGCCCTTGGGCGACAGTTCGAACATCTCCAGCAGCTCCGTCTTGCGGCTGCCGCCCGTGCGGCCCCGGTAGCACTCGATAAAGCGCAGAAACTCCTCGCCGGTCATATCATCAAAAAAGCCGATCTCGCCGGGAATGTACCCCAGCTCCCGCTGGATGCTCTCCCGCTGGCGCCAGCAGTCCATGCCGTCGATGCGGCAGGCGCCCGCTTTCGGGCGGATGAATCCCATCAAATGGCGGATGGTGGTGGTCTTTCCCGCGCCGTTTGGCCCGAGGAAGCCGAACACTTCGCCCTCTCCCACCCGGAAGGACAAATCAAACACGCCCTTTCCCCCACCGTAATCGCGGGTCAGGCGCTCCACTTCCAGCATGCTCATCATTCTTCCTCCTTGTATGCATAGGCGCGGAACAGCTTCATCCAGCCATCCACTTCCGCCATCATTTCCTCCAGATCCAGCGGCTTTCCCTCCATCCGCCGGGTGTGGATGTAACCATCGGTCATCCATGCGATCATATTCAGCAGATGGGCCGGGTCCACTCCGGGCCGGAATCTGCCGGTGTCCACTCCCTCAAACCAGGTGGCGTACAGCCCGCCCAGCTCGCCGCCGATCTTCCGGCGCAGCTCCGCGGAGACGTCTTCCCCTTCGGAATAATAGGCGCGGACGCAAAAATCCAGCAAAAAGGGGCTCTGAGCCATCAAACGCATCTTTTCCCGGGAAGCGCCGCCCAGTCGGTCAAAAAAATCGGCGCTGCGGATGGGGACTGTCTCCTGAATGAACGCGCTCACCAGTCGCTGGGCGTAAGCAAAGGTTTCGAGATACAGGGTCTTTTTGTTGTGGAAGTAATAAAACAAAAGCCCCTTGGACACTCCCGCCTTGGCGGCGATGAGGTCGGTGGAGGCGCGCTTGTACTCCCAACGGGAGAACACCTCCATGGCTGCGTTAAAGACCGCCCGCTGCTTTTCTTCCTCCAGCGCAAAAAAGGCTTCGTTCACCTGACCGCCTCCCTTTGACCGATTTGCTTTGACTCAAAGTATACGGCATTGACTCAGATTTTCAAGGGGTCAGTTTGCGAGAGCAGAAGCCGCCGCCAGCACCAGAAGATGGGCAGGATAGAACCCGTAGAAAAGCCAGCGCACCGCCCGGCCATGGGGACCCTGCCGCCCCCGGTAAAGCCAGATGGGCGCCAGCGCAAGCACCGCGAAACTTTGAACAGGCACCGGAAGGCCGAACAGCCGGACGGTCTGCCCCGCCAGCAGCGCCCCGTTCAGCAGCAGAAGCCCCGCCAGCTGGCTCAGGCGCTGCTGCCAGCCCTCGCCCCGGAACAGGTAAAACACCAGCACCATCCAGACGCCGGGGCCGAAGTAGTCCGTCATGAACAGCGTGGCCGCCGCAAAACCGCCCAGCGTGGCCGCCGCCCCCAGCGCAAGCCGGCCCGCCGGGCGGGACGTGGCCGCCGCGCGCTCCAGCAGCTGCATGCTGCCAAGGGCGATGAGGAAGGTCCAGAGCACATTCTGATGAGCCAGGTCAAAGGGCCTGCCCGACGCCAGCAGGTCGAAGGGCACTTCCGAGAGCAGAGCAAACACCAGCAGCCGGCGTGCATACCGTGCGCGGCTGCGGGTGTGATAAAAGCCTTCCGCCATCAGGAAGGCAAAGATGGGAAAGGCCAGCCGCCCCACACAGTGCATCCACAACAGTTGCGGCGCGAGGGCAATGCAGAGATGATCGACCAGCATCAGCGCCATGGCCAGCAGGTGTAAGCCAAAGGAGCTGAGCTCCGGCATTTTTTTCAAAACAGCCCCTCCTTTTTGCCCTGCGCTCTTGCCGCGCCGGGCCGCGCGCGTTATGATAAAAGTATAACATATCCCTTTGCACGAAGAAAAGGAGGCCATCATGAAAAAGCTGCTGGACTGGGCAAACGACTGCATCCGCCAATGGGACTGGAAGGACGTTGCCCTGCTGAAATTCTGCATGCTTGCGCTGGGGATCCTGGTAGGTCTTGCGATGCCTCATCGGGGCCGCCGGCTGGCAAAGCAGGTCTGCGCGGAGGTATTCCTGCTGACCTGGGCCACGCTGATGGTGGACTGCTTTCGCATGACGCTGCCAAAAGGCGTTTCCGATTCGGCAGAATGACCAACAAAACGCCATGATGCTTGTGCGGCCGGCCCTCTTGACGCAGTCGGGCCTCGGCCCTTATAGTGATAGTAAACCCCATAATAAAAAGGAGGCATGAAAGATGCAATATCAGATCGCGGGCGAACCGCTGCCGGTGGTGACTTGCCAGCTGGCCGCGGGCGAAACAATGATTACCGAGCGGGGCAGCATGAGCTGGATGACCCCCAACATGAGAATGGAGACCACCACGAACGGCGGCCTGGGCAAGGCGTTTGGCCGCTTGCTGGCGGGCGAGGCTCTGTTCCAGAACCGCTACACAGCGCAGGGCGGACCCGGCCTCATTGCCTTTGCCTCCAGTTTCCCCGGCAGCATTCGCGCCTTTGAGATTGCCCCCGGCAAAGAGCTGGTGGTGCAGAAGAGCGGTTTCCTGGCCGCGGAGGCGGGCGTGGAGCTCTCGGTCTTTTTCCAGAAAAAGCTGGGCGCCGGCTTCTTCGGCGGCGAGGGCTTCATCATGCAGAAGCTCTCCGGCCAGGGTATCGCTTTTGCCGAGTTCGACGGCCATGTGGTGGAGTATGAACTGAGCGCCGGCCAGTCGTTGGTGGTGGACACCGGCTACATCGCCGCCATGGACGCCTCCTGCTCCGTGGACATCGTCACCGTGCCGGGCGTGAAGAACGCTTTCTTCGGCGGCGAGGGTCTGTTCAATACGGTGGTCACCGGCCCGGGCCACATCTGGCTGCAGACCATGCCCATCAGCAACGTGGCCGCCGTGCTGCGGCCCTTCTTCCCCTCCAGCAACAACTGAACACAGCAATAAAAGAGCCGTTCCCCATGCGGGAACGGCTCTTTTGTTTTTAATGAACTTCCCCGACCAGTTCCTCGGCCAGAGCACGGGCAGCCTGCACTACCTCGCCGATCTGTTCCGGGGTGATGCCGTCCTGATGGAAGCCGCCGCTGCACACGGTGACGCGCTGGGTGCGCGCCGCCACAGTTTCGGCCAGCAAGCGGCAGAGCGCTTCGTCCTTGTGGCCGCAGACATTGAGCACCGAAGCGGTGGCTCCGCCCGAGCCGTCTCCCGTGAGCGAGGGGCGGGGCTGGGCCAGCACGGTGCATCCGATGTGGGGTGACTGCCCGCCATATAAAAGAACGTGGCAGCTGTCGTTCAGCAAAACGGCCTCGGCGCGCAGCTCCCCGAAGAAAAGGCGGGCCGATCGTTCAAGTTTTTTCACAGTCCCTGCCATCTGCGATACTCCTTTGCTTCCACGCCGAAGGGCTCCACCAGTTTTGCGGCGATGTGATAGACCATCTCGTCAATGGTCCCGGGTTTGTGGTAGAAAGTGAGCATGGGCGGAATGACGCGCACCGTGGGAAGCATGGCCAATTCATGCAGGTTGCGCAGGTGGATGGCGCTCATGGGTGTTTCACGGGCGGCCAGCACCAACGGACGATGCTCCTTGATGGTCACATCCGCCGCGCGCAGCAGCAGATTGTCGGCGTAGCCGGCACAGATGCCCGCCGCCGTCTTCATGCTGCAGGGCACCACCAGCATGCCCGCCGCAGGCCAGGAGCCGCTGGCGGGGGGTGCGCCCACTTCGTCCGGCCCGTAAACTGCGTCCGCCAATCCGGCCAGGTCGGCGGGCTCCAGGCCCGTCTCCTGGCGCAGGGTGAGAGCGGCGCTGTCGCTCATGATGAGCACGGCAGAGCGTCCGGCAGCGCGGATGAGCTTTAGGCATTGGATGAACAGCGGCATTCCGCTGGCGCCGGAGGCGCCCACCACGATGGTATCCCTGTTCATGCTGTCACTCCTTTACCCAGTGGGCGGGGTTCACGTCCATAAAGCGGGCGCGGGCAAACCGGGCTTTCTGGTCGTAGGGCACGGTGCAGTCGAAGATGGTCTTGCAGGCGATGCCGTGGTCCTGGATGGACTTCGAACAGCTGGGGTCGTTGGAGGGGTCCAGAGGATGGCAGCGCACGCCAGGGATGGTGATGATGTCCGCATCGCCCTGGAAGCGGGTGTTCATGGCCCAGAGCACGTCGTTCATGTCGAAGCAATCCACGTCCTCGTCCACCAGGAAGATGTGCTTGAGCTCGCTGAAGGCGGAGAAGGCCAGCAGCGCCGCCTGGCGCTGGCGGCCCTCATCGCTGGGGGCCAGCTTCTTGAATTGGAGCACCGCCATGTACTTGCCGCCGCCGGCGGAGGCACAGTAGACGTTCTGCAGCCGGCCGGGCATGGCCTTGTCCACCATGCCCCAGATGGAGGCCTCGGTGGGAATGCCCGCCATGGAGACGTGCTCCTCGCTTGGGCCGATGCAGGTCTGCATGATGGGGTCCTTACGGGTGGTCACCGCAGTGACCTTGATGAGCCAGCAATCGGAGGATGCGGGGCCGGTGTAGCCGGGGAACTCGGGCATGGCAAAGCCGGAGTGGCTGTTCTGGTCCTCCTGGACCCGCACGCCGGGCACCACCTCGCCCTCGATGACGTACTCCGCGTTGGCGATGGCCTTTTCGTTGACAGTGAGGCACTTGCACAGCTTCACCGGCTCGCCCCGCAGCGCGCCTGCCACCGCCAGCTCATCGTAGCCCATGGGGGTAGTAGGGGCCTCAAAGCAGGAGCCGATCTCGATGGCAGGGTCCACGCCGATGCTGATGGAGATGGGCAGACGCTGGCCCAGCTGCTCCGCCCGCTCGGCCATGGCGCCGATGTGGCGCGCGCCGGGGGTGAAGAAGATGGACAGCTCGTCCTTACTTTGGATGCACAAGCGGTGAATGGTCACGTCGCTGCGGCCGGTGTCCGGGTGGGTGGCGTAGCACATGCCCAAAGTGATGTAGGGGCCGGCGTCGTCGGGGGTGTTGGTGGGGGCGGGCACCAGCTTGAACAGGTCAAAGTCCGGGTCGGTGGCCTTGTGCACCACTTCCTGGCAGGGGGCGGGGCCCTCCCCCAGCACCGGCGGCACGGGGTTCGCCACGCTCTCGTACATGGCCTTACCAAGCTCCCGGGCGTCGCGCCCCAGCAGGGCGGCTACACGGCTGCGGCTGGCCAGCAGGCCGATGGCCACCTTCGCACCGGGATGGCCTTTCACATTGTTGAAGATCATGGCGGGGCCCTCTTTGGTGGGGCGCATCACGGTCCCTCCGGCACCCACATGGCGGTACACTCCGGCCAGTTCTGCCATGGGGTCCACTTCCACATCGGTCTCGATGAGCTGGCCGGGCATCTCTTTCAGCAGCGCCAGGGCGCTGCGCAAATCGGTCACCTTGTTGTTCATGCTGTACCGTTCCTTTCTTTTCGGTAAAAAATGTTTCCGGTTTTGCCGTCCGCCCGCAGTTGGCTGTGGGGAAGGCGTGCCTTTGCCAGCACTCCCCTGCAGCCGCCAAAAGCGTAGGGCACATCATCGGTGCGGCCGGCGAGCACATCATCACACACTTCCAGCACACCGTCCATGATGTCTGCCGGCAGCTCGCCGGTGCCGTGGGCGTCCAGCACGGTGTCAAACCTGCCCGCCAGCCGTTCTTTCAGCGCCAGGAGGTTCTCCCGGTACGCTTCGACGGGCAGGCACTCCTTCCCTGCCAGGAAGGTGAAGTTGCTGCAGGCGTCCCCCATGAACAGAATGCGCAGCTCCCGCAGCAGCACCACCACGGAGCCGGGCGTGTGGCCCGGACATCCAAACACATCCAGGTGCAGCCCGCCCAGATCGAAGCTGTCGCCGTCGGCGAGGGGGCGGAACTGCCCAGGCTCTGCGGCGGGGACCATGGGCAGTGTATCGGCCTTTTCCCGGCAGGTGACGCGCAGAAATGCGCGGCGGTAGTCCGGCCGGGCATGGTCACAAAAGACGGGGATATCCTGCGGGTTCATCCGGACCTCGCCGAACTCCCCAGCCCCCATGGCGTGGTCCATATGGCCGTGGGTGAGCAGCACCGTCAGCGGAAGGGCGGTAAGGCCGTCCACCACCCGGCGCAGGCTGCCGAAGCCGCTGCCGCTGTCAATGAGAGCGGCGCGCTCGTCGCCCTTGACCAGGTAGATGTTTTCATGCATCGGGCCGGTGATACGCACAATGCGGGAGGAAAGATGCTGGATTCTGAATGGTTCCACGGGGCCATTCCTTTCTTTCATCTGCGCCGTAACAGCCGGAAATCGGGAAGCAGAACAGACTGCTTCCCGATTTTTTGTCCATGCACGGCAATCTTCTTTATATGGAGGAAGAAGAGAACTTATTTCTTTTTCAGGATGGTCTTCTCCATCGCGAACTTGGTGATGACGCTGAGCACCATGGTGATGACCACGGTGGGGACGAACACAGTCCAGAAGGAGTAGATGGTTTCTTCGGTGTTCTTGCCCATGACGCGCAGCACCAGGATGGCAACAGGATAGTGCAGCATGTACACATACAGGGAGATACCGCCCAGATAAGCGAACAGCTTGCTGGTGACGTTGTTGTTCAGCGCGGCGGTCAGGCCGTCCTTGTTCATCAGGGACAGGGTGATGACCACGATGCACAGCAGAGCAACGGTCCAGCGGTCCAGCATGAAGTAGGTGGGCTGATAGATGGTGTACCACAGAAGCAGCACGCTGCAAACGATGTTCACCAGGGTCAGCGCGGCCTTGGCGGCGCCGGAGAAGGTGACCTCGGAGGCTTTCTTTACCAGGTAGTATACCATGCAGCCGCCCATCATGCCAAGCATGACGTAGAGCAGGCCGTTGTTGAAGCCCAGCATGGCGGTGGTGTCGCCGGCGCTGCCGCCCATGCCGTTGGTGGAAGCGGTCTGCAGGCCCAGAGTGGACCAGGCGGTCTGGGCAGCGCGGGTGCCGCTGAAGCACCACCAGCCGCCCAGGAAGATGAAGGTCAGGGGGGCAACGAAGCCGCAGAACACGTCCTCGTTCTTGCACAGGGCCCAGTACATGAAGTAACCCACGATGATCATGGCAGAGATGAACCACAGGGTGCCGTTCAGGTTAAAGAACTGGTTGCCGGTGGAACGGAAGCCCGCGGCGTGGAACCCCAGGAACTCCCAGATACTGTTCACCACCATGGCCAGCACCTGCTGCACGGTGTAGTCCTGATAGAAGAAGCCGGTGCTGATGATAACGCCCAGGACGTAGCCCAGGATCAGAACAGGCAGCAGAGCCTTCACGCGGGCCCAGGTGTACTCCCAGGCGCGGGAGGAAGCGCTGCGGGCCATGTAAACGCCGTCGCTCTTGCGCTTATTGAAATGAGCCACCATGAAGTAGCCGGCGGTGACAGTGAAGATCAGCAGCACTTCGCTGGAACCGAAGAACCAGTTGCTGCTCTCCATCCAATAGCCCAGGCTGCCGTTGCAGCTCATGGCGATGATCCAGCCCGTGTGGAAGCCAACGATGGCAAAGGCGATCAGAAAACGCCACAGCTCGATGGCCACGTTCCGTTTTTTCGTTGCTGTTTGCATGATTACACCTCAATTACCTTTTATATGTTTTGCTGTACGGGAAGAAATTGCCGTTCAGGTCCGCCAAATTATTGAATGGTGCCCAGCACCGAAGTGAGAATGGAGTAATATTTGTTTTCGATGGTGTCGGTGCGGCTGGTCATCACCACAGGGCTTCGCAGGCCATTCAGGGTGCCGGCGCTCTTCATGTGGGCGAAGAAAACCAGCGCTTTGGTGAAGATGTTGCCGCTCCACATATCGGGCACGATGAGGATGTCCGCCTTGCCGGCGATGGGGCTGTCGATGCCCTTGTGACGAGCAGCGTCCTCGCTGACGGCGTTGTCCAGCGCGAAGGGGCCGTCGATCTGGTATTTGTCCTTCAGGCGGGCGGTCACCTCGGCGGCGTCCACCGTGCCCTGGATCTTGGGGTTCACCACTTCCAGCGCCGAGAGCATGGCGATCTTGGGTTCGTCGACGCCCAGAGACTTGGCCACTTTCACTGCGTTCTCAACGATCTTGCACTTCTGGTCCACGTTCGGCTGGATGTTCACGGCGCAGTCGCTGATGATGAGCATCTTGCCGGTCTCCTCGATCTCAAACACCGAGGCCTGGCTCAGCAGCTCGCCCGGTTCCAGAAGGCCGGTCTGCTTGTCCAGGATGCCCCGCATGAAGGTGGCGGTGTGCATCAGGCCCTTCATGGGGATGTCCGCGGTACCCTCGCGCACCATAGCCACCGCCTTGTCGATGGCGGCGCGCTCGTCGGCCTCGTCGATGATCTCAAAAGCGGCGGGATCCTTGCCGAATTGCCGCAGCAGCGCCTCGATCTCGGCCTGTTTGCCGATGAGCACCGCGTCGACCACGCCCTTGTCCACGGCCATCAGCACCGCTTCCAGGGTGACGTCGTCATGGGCGCAGGCCACGGCGATCTTCTTGCGGCCGGCGTGGCTTTTCACAAAGGCTTCCATCTGTTCAAACGAAGTGATCTTCACAGTTCAAAAACCTCCTCTTTGCCAATGAGTGCATAATAGGTCTGCTGGCCCAGCGAGAGCATCTCCCGCTCGCCGGGATACACATATACCGGCGCGATAAAGCCCACACGCTTTTTCAGCTGCTCCACGATGTACTCGTTGTGCACGATGCCGCCGGTGAGCAGCACCGCGTCCACCTTGCCGTCCAGCACGGTGGCCATGGCGCCGATGGACTTGGCGGTCTGGTACACCATGGCGTCGATGACTTCCATGCACTGCTTATCGCCCGCGATGCCCTTGTTATAAACCGAGAGCACGTCGTTGTCGTTCACATAAGCCATCATGCCGCCCAGGCCGTTGAGCTTGCGGTGCATCTGCTCGCGGGTATACTCGCCGGAGTAGCAGGCGTCCACCAGCGCGCCCACCGGCAGCGCGCCGGTGCGGTTGGTGGAGAAAGCGCCGTCGCCCTCCAGGCCGTTGTCGCCGTCGATGAGCTTGCCGTTCTTGTGGGCCGCCACCGAGGTGCCGCCGCCCAGATGGGCCACCACCAGGCTGACCTGATTGTAATCCAGGCCGTGATCCTTGCAGAAGGCGCGGCCGCAGGCCTTGTGGTTCAACACATGGAACCGGCTCTGGCGGGGCATCTCCGGCAGACCGGAGTAGCGGGCCAGCGGCTCGAACTCGTCGGTGCAGGGGCTGTCGACGATGTAGGCGCTGTGCTTATCTTTGGCCAGATCGTAGGCAATGCGCATGCCCAGGTCGGACACATGATTGCCGTACTTCATGCTGCGGGATTCTTCCAGCATCTTTTCGTTGATGCGCCACACACCGCCGTGGATGGGTTCGGTGTGGCCGCCGCGGCTCACGAAAGCGTCCAACCCGGCGATGTCCACCCCTTTGGACTCGAAAAACTCCACGATGCGGCTTTTGCGGTAATCGTACTGATCCCAGTTGGAGGCAAACTGTTTGACCTCCTCAGCGGGATGGGAAATGGAGTCGGAAAACACACACACGTCATCTTCAAAATAAGCAACCTTGGTGGACGTGGAACCAAGATTGATGACCCCAAGCTTCTTCAAGGCGTCCCCTCCTGTTTCATTTTTCGAAACTCATGTTTCACTATCCGAACCTATTATAACACTCGTCCGACGGATTTCAACAGTTTTTTGAGCAAAAAAGGATTTTGTTATTCTTTGCACAAATCCTTTCATTCCCATTTGTGCAATCTGTTCACGAAAACGCCTTTGCGCCGCAAAACGATATTTTCATTGCAAAAAAATATGATATAATGGAGAGCGATCAAGAAATGTGAAGGTGTGGGTATGCAGAAAAACAGCGAACAGGCACAGTACCTGCTTCAATCGGTGGACAACGCTCTGTGCGTTCTGAACCTTTTTGACAATACAGACAAGCTCTCGCTGACCGAGATCGCCGCCCGGATGGGCATGGGCAAGACCACGGCGCTGCGGCTGGTGTACACCCTGGAGATGCGGGGGTTTTTGTGCCGGGGCGAGGACAATAAATATTCCCTGGGGATGCGGCTGTTCACTCTGGGCAACCGGGTCTACGAGCAGAAAGCCTATCTGCCGGTGGTCAAGCCTCTGCTGGATCAGCTGACCGAAACGGTGAATGAAAGCGCCCACCTGGTCACCTGGGAAAACCGCTCCCGTGTCATTCTGCTGTACGAGGCGCTGCCCCATCTTTCGCTGCGGGCGGAGATGGATCGCTCCATCAGCAGCCGTCCGCCGCACCTCACCAGCACGGGCCTTGCGCTGCTCTCCACATTAAGCGACGAGCAGATCGCCGCCTATGCCGACTCGGCCATCTTTGAAAAGCGCACCGAGTATTCCATCTCCACGCGGGAGCAGCTGGAAGAGGACGTGCGCTTTGTGCGAAGCCACGGCTACGCCATCAACAACCAGCGGTTCGAGCAGGGCATGATCTCCATCGCAGTGCCGGTGCAGCGGACTCAAAACACTCCCGCCGATTTTGCCATCAGCATTTCCGGGCCCAGCACCCGCATTACCGACCGGCAGGACGCCATCGTTCAAGCACTTTTCAAAACGGCGCAGCGTATCAGTGCGCTGCTGTGAATTTTGTTTCAAAAAGGCCGCCGCACGCTTTAAAAACAGCGTGCGGCGGCCTTTTTTGAGGGGGTGCAACTGCCGGTTGCCAAACTTCCAAGGCGGCTTGGTGGACATCGGGCCGGCAAACGGATATACTTTTACCAGTACAGTCGAAAGGGGGGGCCGCAAGATGAGCCTGGGAGAAAACATTGCCCGCCTGCGGGCACAAAACGGCTGGTCGCAGGGAGAGCTGGCAGACAAACTGGAGGTATCCCGCCAATCGGTGTCCAAATGGGAGACCGACGCCTCGGTGCCGGACCTGGATAAACTTGTGAAACTGAGCGAAGCCTTTGGCGTTTCGCTGGACGATCTGGTGCACGGACGAAGCGGCACAGCGCCCTGCCCTGCCCCATCGCCTGTCGCTTCTCTCCCCTCTCCCATACCAGCACAGAAAACCGGTGTGAGCGGCGGGCAGAAAATCGCGGCGCTGGTGCTGTTTTTGTGCGGCCTGATGGTGTTTTTTGCGTTTCTGTTTTTGGGCGGTGGTCTGGTGAGCCTTTCGTTCGCCGCTCCGTTCTGGCTGTGTGCGGCCATCTGTGTCATTTTTCGCAAGCACGCGGGGCTCTGGTGCGGCTGGGCGGTGTATTTCTGCTCTGCGCTCTATCTGCGGCTGGCCACCGGCATTTCCTGGAGCCTGGTGCTTCTGACCCACCTCTATGAACCCAGCTGGAACTTCATCCGTCTCGCCGTCGCCTGGGCCGAACTGGCGGTCATCCTGGTCCTTCTCGCCGTCACAGTGCTGCGTTTCCGCCGTCTGCCGCTGGCCACCGGGCGGGAAACTCTCATCGCGCTGGCCTCAGGGTGGCTGGGCCTTTTTCTGGTGCGCACGGCGGTCAACTATGTCCTCGCCCACTTCTTCCGTATGGTCGGGCCGGTGCAGCTTTTTTATTATCTGTTCGGTTTCGCCCAACTGGGCGCGCTGGCGGTGCTGCTCTGCTTCTCCGCCCGGTATCTCCACAGCCTGCGTCACAAATAACTCCGGATAAAAAGCCGCCGGGGCGCTCCTGTTTGAGAGCGCCTCGGCGTTGTTTTACGCGCAGTGTCCGGCCGGATGTGCCGTGCAGATAACCTCGCCTTTGGCGGCGGGGTCGTCACGGATGACTTCGCCCACGGCGGGAGCCTCGATGCGGCCCGCTTTTGGGTTCTTGACGCTGTCGATGGGGGTGGTGACGGTGGCCTCCACCTCGCTCTTTTCAAAAGCAAGGTCGGTGTGTTCCATGCGGCAGTTCACCAGGCGCAGGCCCTTGCAGTAGCACAGGGGCTGAGTGCCCCGGATAACGCAGTTTTCAAAGGTGAGATTTTGGCTGTACCATCCCAGGTACTCTCCTTCCACTACGCTGTTTCTCACCACCACGTTACGGGCGTGCCAGAAGGCATCCTTGGTGGTCAGGCGGCAGTTTTCCAGCACAGCGTCGTGAATGTACTGAAAGGAGTATTTGCCCGAGAAGGTCACGCCCCGAAACCGCAGGCCGGAGGCGCGCATCATGAAATACTCGCTCTCGGCGATGCAGTCCTCCATGGTCACCTTTTTGGAGGACCAGCCGAACTCCGGCGAGCGGATGTAGCAGCCTTTCAACTCCACATTCGCGCATTCCCGCAGGGCCTTGATGCCGTGGAGGCGGGTGTCCTCCAGGCGGATGTGCCGGGAATACCACAATGCGGCGCGGCAGTTCTCGGTGAGGTCGCACCCCTTCACTTCCAAGCCACGGTCATGCCAGAAGGGGTAGCGCAGGTCAAAAAAGCAGTGTTCGGCGGCAATGTTCGCGCACTCCTTGAAGGCGCTTTCGCCGTCGGCGGGGCCTTCAAAACGGCAGTTTACCGTTTTCACGTTTCGCACGCCGTAAAGCGCGCGCTCCTGGTCAAAGCTCTCATTCTCGATGATCTTCATGCTCGTTTCTCCGTTTTTTCATCCATGGGGCTTGCAGCGCCCTTTTCTTCACCCTCAGTATACGCCCCGCACCTTAAAAGCACAAATGCTTATATTTTATGCATTTCCATAGCTTGCAGGCATAGAACAGACGCAATATGCCCAAAGGGTAAAAACAGCGGGGCGCGCGTTTTGCCGCGTGCCCCGCCGAAGGGAGGATATAAGATTCGGGTCACTCCACCGTGACGCTCTTGGCCAGGTTGCGGGGTTTATCCACGTCCAGGCCTTTGCCCACCGCCACATAGTAGCTCAGAAGCTGCAGGGGCACCACCGCCAGCGATGCGGCAAACAGCGGGTCGGTGCGGGGCACATAGATCGCAAAATCCACCGTGTCCTCGATGCCGTAGTTGCCGCTGCAGGTCAGCCCCATCAGATAAGCGCCCCGGCTTTTGCACTCCACCAAGTTGCTCACCGTTTTTTCGTAGAGTTCGGCCTGGGTAGCAAGGCCCACCACCAGCGTGCCCTCCTCGATGAGGCTGATGGTGCCGTGCTTCAGCTCACCCGCGGCATAGGCCTCGGAGTGGATGTAGCTGATCTCCTTGAGCTTGAGGCTGCCCTCCAGGCTGATGGCGTAGTCGATGCCGCGGCCGATGAAGAAGCAGTCGTGCATGGCCACCTGCTTGGAGGCGAACCACTGCAGCCGCTCCTTGTCCTCCAGGATCTTCTCGATTTTGCCGGGCAGGCTTTCCAGCTCCTGCACCAGCCGGGCGCTGCGGTCGGCGTCGATGCTGCCCTTCGCCAGCGCCAGACGGATGGCCAGCACATACATCGCCACCAGCTGGGCACTGTAGGCCTTGGTGGTGGCCACGGCAATTTCCGGGCCGGCCAGGGTGTACATCACGTTGTCCGCCTCGCGGGCAATGGAAGAGCCCACCACGTTCACGACCCCCAAAGTGCGGGCGCCCAGCTGTTTTGCCTCCCGCAGGGCGGCGAGGCTGTCCGCCGTTTCGCCGGACTGACTGATGACCACCACCAGCGTGCCCTCCGCCAGCAGCGGCTGACGGTAGCGGAACTCCGACGCCAGCTCCACCCGCACCGGCACCCGGGCCAGCTGCTCAATCACATACTGGGCGGTCATGCCCACATGCCAGGCAGAGCCGCAGGCCACCACGCAGACATTGCTCACCGACTTGAGTTCCTCGTCGGAAAGGCCGGCGGCGGAGAGGTCCGGCACACCGTCCTTGACAAAGGCGTGGAGGGTGTCCGCCACGGCCTTGGGCTGCTCGTGGATCTCCTTCATCATGAAGTACTCGTAGCCGGATTTCTCGGCGGCTTCGGAGTCCCACTGGATGGTGGTGAGCTGCTTTTCGATGACGTCGCCGTCCAGGTTGTAGAAGGTCACCCGGCCCGGCTCCAGGCAGCCCAGCTCCATGTTGCCGATGTAGTAAACGTCCCGGGTGAATTTGAGAATGGCCGGCGCGTCGGAGGCCAGGAAGGTCTCCCCTTCGCCCACGCCGATGATCATGGGGCTATCCTTACGGGCAGCCCAGATCTGGCCGGGGTAATCCTTGAACATCACCGCCAGCGCGTAGGAGCCGCGGATGCGCACCATAGCATGGTTGATGGCGTCCACCGGGGTGCCCTCGTATTTTTTGTAGTAATAGTCGATGAGCTTCACCGCCACCTCGGTGTCGGTGGTGGAGTAAAAGCGGTAGCCCTTTTTGGTCAGCTTGTCTTTCAGCTGCTGATAATTTTCAATGATGCCGTTGTGCACCGCCACCACGTTCATGTCGTCGCTGCAGTGGGGGTGGGCATTGGTCTCGCTGGGCTCGCCGTGGGTGGCCCAGCGGGTATGGCCGATGCCGCAGTTTCCCGGCAGGGCCAGGCCCCCGTTGATCTTTTCCGAAAGGACCTTCAGCCGGCCCTTGGCCTTCACCAGCTGCACCGGGGCGTCGCCGTCCCGGGTGGCTACTCCCGCCGAGTCATAGCCCCGGTACTCCAGTTTGGAAAGCCCCTCCAAAAGAAGGGGCGCGGCCTGCTTTGCGCCCGTGTATCCCACGATCCCGCACATTGGTCATCGCCTCCTGTTATACTTTTTCCCACCTGAAAATCGCCTCTTCGGGCGTTTTTTGTGTTTCTTCCTTATTTCATGCAACATGAGCCGTTCCCGTGAGGAAAAGCCTTTTGTGCAAAAAACACGGATATAAGTATAACAGATTTTTCTCCGATTGCAACCCGGTTTTGAGGCGGAAGTCCGCGCAAGCCACTGACAGCGCCGATGCAGAGGGGAAAATTTTATTTTTCCTGCGGGCCCTGAAGCAGTTTCTGATAGGTCAGGTCCATGCCCAGCGCACCCAGCGGCGCGGTGAGCAGGATGCCCACCACCGCCACCGACAGCACCAACTGCCCGCAGGCAAGGCCCGCCGCCAGCGGCACCGAGCCGATGGCCGCCTGCACGGTGGCTTTTGGCAGATAGGCGATGACGCAGAACAGCCGCTCCTTGCGGGAAAGGGCGGTTCCCGCAAGGCAGAGGGTAACGCCCACCGCCCGGAACACCAGCGCCAGCGCGATCATCGCGATCACGCCCAGGCCCGCGCCCAGGGTATAGCGCACGTCCACCGCCGCGCCCACCAGCACGAAGAGGATGACCTCCGCCGCCAGCCACAGCTTGCCGAACTTCTGGCCCAGGCGCATCGAGACACCCGGCGCGCACCGCAGCTTGAGCACACAAGCCATGCTGACCACCGCAAGCAGGCCGGAGACGGGCAGCGTGCCCTCCAGCCAGTCCTCCACCGCCATCAGCAGGAAGGACACCCCCAGCACCACGATCACCTTCATGCTGTTGCGCACCATATGGGCGTGGGCATAGGCGGTCTCAAAGAAGGCGCTGAGCACCCAGCCCGCCGCCGCGCCCAGGGCCACACCGCACACGATGGACACCGGAATGGACGCGAACGCCGCCAGGTCCGCCCCCTGCCCCTGGGCCATGCCCAGGAAGGTGGAAAAGAGCACGATGACAAAGATGTCGTCGCAGGAGGCGCCGGCCATCACCATTTGGGGGATGCCCTGTTTTGTGCCCCAGCCCTCCTCCATCAGACGCACCATGCGGGGCACCACCACCGCCGGCGAAACCGCCGCCATCACCGCGCCCATCACCGCCGCTTCGGCCAGAGAAAGGCCCAGCAGCACCGGGGCCAGCAGCACATAGGCCGCGATTTCAAAGCTGGCGGGCACAAAGCTCATCATCACCGCCGGGCGGCCCACCTTTTTCAGGTCCGCCAGATTCAGCGAAAGGCCCGCTTTGAGCAGGATGATGATAAGGGCCATCTGCCGCAGATCGGCGCTGATGGAGAGGATGGAATCATCCAGCACATTCAGCGCGCAAGGCCCCAGCACAACGCCCACCGCCAGCATGCCGATGATGCGGGGCAGGTGCAGCTGCTGGCAGATGGCCGCCGCCGCGAGGCCCGCCAGAAACACGAATGCAAGACTTGTTAACATACCAGTTCCTCCTTCGGGACGCAAAAAAAGCCGACAGCTTCCGCGACCCAATCGATCACAGAAGTCATCAGCTTTTGAAAAAGCGGTTTAGGTTTCCCAAGGGAGAACTTCATTCCCTGCCGGTCATTATACACCGGCGCCGGCGGTTTGTAAAGGATGGATTTTTTTTGCCGGCCGACGCGGTTGATGGCCCCGCCGGGCCATGTTATAATGGGAGCATCCTGGGAAAAGCTATTTTCGGAGGTGCGCCATGAATCAGAATGACCTGAAATCCACCGGCCTGCGCCTGCTCAGGAAGGGGCAAAAAGGTCTTGTGCACGCGCTGTTCAGCCGGTTGGGCCTGTTTTTGGTCCTGCTGGTGATGGAGGTGCTGCTCGTTCTCAGCGCGTTCCGCTGGTTTGCCGGGCTGCTGCCCCACTTCATCGGCGGCGCAGCGCTGTTTTCGGCGGTGATGGTGCTGTATCTTCTCAACACCCGCATGGACGCCACCGCCAAGATCACCTGGCTGGTCATCATCATGTCCGCGCCCGGCGCCGGCGCGCTTTTGTTTTGGCTGGTGCGAAGCGACCTGGGGCACCGGGCAGAGAAAGCCCGTGTGGCCCAGATGATCGGCCTCACCCGTGACACCCTGCCTCCGCAGCCCGAAGCCTTTGCCGCGCTGGAAGAAGAAAATCCCGGCGCCGCTTCACTGGCCCGCTATGTTGGCCGCACCGGCTGCCAGCCGGTGTATCAAAACACCGAGGTGACCTACTTTCCTCTGGGCCAGGACAAATGGGAGCGATTGCTCACCGAACTGGAACAAGCGGAAAAGTTCATCTTTCTGGAATACTTCATCATCGACGAGGGCGTGATGTGGGGCCGTATCCTGGAGATCCTGGCCCGCAAGGCCAAAGAGGGCGTGGACGTGCGGGTGATGTACGACGGCACCTGCGAGTTCTCCACCCTGCCCCACGACTATCCCCGGCGGCTGGCGAAGCTGGGCATCAAATGCAAGGCTTTTGCGCCGGTGGTTCCGCTGGTCTCCACCCACTACAACTACCGGGATCACCGCAAAATCCTGGTCATCGACGGCCACACCGCTTTCAACGACGGGGTGAACCTGGCGGACGAATACATCAACCGCATCGAAAAGTACGGCTACTGGAAGGACACCGCCGTGATGCTCAAGGGCGAGGCTGCCCGCAGTTTCACGCTGATGTTCCTGCAGATGTGGAACGTGACCGAGCAGCCGCCCCAGTTCGGGGACTTCTGCGCCGCGCCGGTGCCCGCCCGCAGCGCGCCCGGCTTTGTGATGCCCTTCGGTGATTGCCCTCTGGATGAGGACAAGGTGGGCGAACAGGTCTACATGGATATTCTGAACCGCGCCACAAAGTATGTGCACATTATGACGCCCTACCTGATTTTGGACGGCGAGATGCAGAGCGCGCTGGAATTTGCCGCCCGGCGGGGCGTGGACGTGCGCATCATGCTGCCCGGCGTGCCGGACAAGACCGCGCCCTACGCGCTGGCCAAGACCCATTACGCCGCCCTGCTGGACGCGGGGGTGAAACTTTACGAATACACCCCCGGCTTTGTGCACGCCAAGGTATTCGTGGCCGACGGGCGGGAGGCGGTGGTGGGCACCATCAATCTGGACTACCGCAGTCTCTACCACCACTTCGAGTGCGCCACCTGGATGTACGGCGTGGAGTGCATTGCGGACATTGAAGCGGACTTTAAAGCCACCCTGGCCCAGTGCCGCGCGGTGGAAAAGGGCACCATCTGGCAGAACGCCCGGCGGCTTCGGCTGCTGGGGCCGGTGCTGAAGGTGGTCGCGCCTTTGATGTAAAAAAAATGCCCGGCGGACAAGCGTCCGCCGGGCGTTTCTTTGTTTATTCCGCGGGGGTGAACTGGTAGGTCTGAACGGTGGTGTCGGTGGCATAGAGATAGAACCAGTCGCCCACTTTCAGCACGCCATCCGCCTGGGAGAAGACTTCACCCATGTCGACCTCGGACTCCAGCAGCGCGATCTGCTGGCCGTCCTGGTCGCAGATCTCCACCGGGGCAATAACGGCACGGCGCTCCTCGTCGGCATACCGTTCGCCGGCTTTCGCCCGCGCTAAAGCGCCGTCGGCCATGACGTTCATCTCGCTGTCATAGTGATGCAGAACACCCGTGCCGTTTTCCTCCACATAGATGCTGCCATCCGCCATCACGTCGGAGATGTAGCGCAGGCTGTCGGGGATGGCCACCGAGCCGTTGGTGTTCAGAATGCCAAAGCCGCCATCGTCCAGAAAGACCGGGCGGGAACCGGCGGTGATGCCCACGATCTTGCGGCCGTCGGTGCCCAGCTTTGCACCGGTGCGGTCATAAGGCACACCGCTCACCACAACACCCTCTTCCCAGGTGGTGAAATCCGGCATGGGGCAGTTGCCGAAGCTGTAAGGCACATCCTCCAGCACCACCGAACCGTCGGCGTTGTAGAGCACCGCGATGCCGCCGTCGGACTCACTCACAAAGTAGTAGCCGTTGCGCGGGTCGCACCAGCAGATCTTGCCGCTGACAATCACCGAGCCGTCGGGCTTAAGCACATCATACTCGGTGCCCGCGTCGCTCTCACGGGCGCCCCAGCCCAGCTGGCCCATGGGCGAAATGCGGACGTAGGCAGGCTACACCAGCACATTGCCCGAAAGGTCACAGTAGCCCCACAGACCATCCTTATAGAAAGGCACGATGCCGCTTTCGGAACAGGAGTAAAGGTCGGTGAGTTTTTCAACGTTCTCCTGCAGTGTAAAACCATCCGAGGTCATGCGCTCCATGTCGATGTTGAAGATGTCCTCCCGGGAAATGGAGTACAGCGCGGTATACTGGCCGTCCTCGCTCAAGTAGCCGGCCTCACCATTCGCCCACACCCAGGCATAGCCGTTTTTGAACATGGTGAAGAGTTCATAATCGCCCAGATTGATCTCTTTTTCGGTCAGCTGCAGGCTGCCCTCGGCCACCGGCGCGGTGGTGGGTTCCGGCGTGGGCGTGGGCTCCGCAGGCTGGCTGGACACCGAGGACGGTGCTTCCACCGCCGAACCGGGGTGAGACACCGTCTCTCCGCCGCAGGCGGTCAGCACCGTGCAGGCAAGGGCGAGCACCGCCGCGCGGGCCGCAAAGGTTCGATTCAGTTTCATCGTGATGCACTCCCGTTTGTTTTATTGCAATAAAATGCAACTTCAATATATCACTGCCCGCAGGCGGTGTCAAGGAAAATTTTATTCAAACAAAACATCCGTTTTTTCTCTTTGCCAAAATGCGCCCTTGACAAAATCCTTCCGGGATGGTAGGGTATGTGACAAGGTGATTTTTATGAATCTTGTCTACTTGATCTCTGTGAAAGAAAATATCTGTTGTTGTCGCTGTTGAGGGACGGCTGCTTTTCCGCGTTGGGCCAACGGGTCCGAGGGCGCGGCGGGCAGACGGCCCTGTTGGTGCTGTCTGCTGCCCCCTTCGATTGCGGCTCCCGGAAAGCGGGGCGAAGCCTTTGTGCTTTGCCTTTCAGGCTGACAGAGTCCTTTTGAAGGCTGTGTGCGCAGGCACGCAGCCTTTTTGTTTTGCCCGCCGCACACATGAACACAACACAAAAGGAGAACTGTTATGAAGTCTTACGAAACTCTTTCCGGCAACACCCCGCTCATCCGCATCGACTACCGTCTGGACGGCCGCCCCGGCGCGGTGTACGCCAAGCTGGAAAGCTACAATCTCTCCGGCAGCATCAAGGACCGGGTGGCTGCCCGCATCATCTCCCGCGCCGAGGAAAGCGGCAAGCTGGCTCCGGGCCAGCCCATCGTGGAGGTGACCAGCGGCAACACCGGCATCGCCTTTGCCGCGCTGGGCGCGCTCACCGGCCATCCGGTGCACATCTTCATGCCCGAGCGCATGAGCCGGGAGCGGCGGCAGCTGCTGGAGTTATACGGCGCGCAGCTGCACCTGGTGAGCGACGCCGAGGGCGGCTTTGAGGGTGCGTTGCGCCTTGCCCGCCTGGCCGCCGGGGAACTGGGGGCCTTTCAGCCGCTGCAGTTCGACAACGAGGAGAACGTGCTGGCCCACTACCACACCACCGGCGCGGAGCTTCTGGCGGCGCTGCCGGATGTGAAGGCTTTTGCGGCCGGAGTC
Source organism: Candidatus Allofournierella merdipullorum (assembly GCF_048426865.1). Classification (NCBI taxonomy): domain Bacteria; kingdom Bacillati; phylum Bacillota; class Clostridia; order Eubacteriales; family Oscillospiraceae; genus Allofournierella; species Candidatus Allofournierella merdipullorum. Next base: position 46,416 of record NZ_DBFNWJ010000053.1, on the reverse strand, counting down.
GGCACCGGCGGCACGCTGATGGGCGTTGCCCGCCGTCTGAAGCCCCAGGGCGCTCTGATCGCCGCGCTGGAGCCCGACGCCGCGCCCCTTCTGAGCGGCGGCAACGTCACCGGCCCCCACAAGATCGAGGGCATCGGAGACGACTTTATCCCCTCCATCGTGGACCGCAGTCTCATCGACACGGTGCTGCAGGTAAACGACGACGACGCGGTGCTCATGGCCGCGCGGCTGGCCAAGGAACTGGGCCTTGGGGTGGGCATCTCCTCGGGCGCGAACCTGCTGGGCGCCATTGAGCTGACCCGGCGCGGCGCCGGCCCTGCGGCCACCGTCTTTGCCGACGACAACAAAAAATACCTCACCACCGCCCTGGCCCATCCGGCCCCCGCGCGGGAGGGATTTCTCTCCCCCCGGGTGGAGCTGCTGGGCTGGCAACGGGTGTCCGCGTGAGTTCAAATTTGCTTTTTTCAAGCCGCCGGCGTGCTGCCGGCGGCTTTTCTTTTGCTCTTTTTCACAACAACGGGCCACCCCCGGTGTCGAAAGCGCCGAAGTTCGGCGCGGGGCCTTGTGGTCTCTTTTTGCATATGCTAAAATTAAGACAAGAATTAGTAAGGTCGCTGAACAAAATAAGCACATCTTCGACTTTTTGAAGAAAGCAGGGATGGCATTGATCACCCAGCAAATCATCCGCAGCGAGAACCTGCGAAGGATCTACCGCCTGATCGACCGCAACGCCAACATCTCCCGCGCGACCCTTGCCGGCATCACCGATCTGAGCAAGACCACTGTTTCCAGCCTGGTGGATGAACTGATCCGCGGCGGATATGTGGTGGACTGCGGCGCCGGCATCAGCTCCCATCAGGGCCGCCGGCCCAACGCCCTGCAGGTGCACGGCGACGGCAATGTGGTGGCAGTCATCAGCTGGCGGCGGGCGCGTCTGGACGCCGCCCTCGTCTCCTCCGACAGCCGCATCCTGTTCCGCACCGAAGCGCCGCTGAGCGCCCCGTCGGAAGGCGTAAAACAAATCAAGCGCGTCTTCTCCCGCAAGCTTCTGCCCGCGGCGGGCGATGCCCGGGTGATGGGCGTGTGCATCATCATTCCCGGCATCGTGGACGAAGAGCGTCAAAGCCTTTTTTCCACCGTCATCGGGGTGGATTTCAACGATCTTGTAGTGCCGCAGCTGCGGGAGGCCCTTGCGGGCTATCCCCTCTGCTTTTTGAACGACACTGCCTGTTTTGCCTATGCCGAGCGGGTGTTCACCCCGGTGCAGGAGCCCTATTTTGCCTATGTGAACGTCTCCGTCGGCGTGGGCGCCTGCCTGTTCGCCGAGGGGCGGATGCTGCGGGGTGCCGGCGCCATGGCCACCCAGTTCGGCCACTTCTCCATCGACCGGGACGGCCCGGCGTGCAGCTGCGGCGGCCGGGGCTGTCTGGAGTGTCTTGTGGGCGAGAACGCCCTGGGCATGCGGGCGGCCCGCCGGGGGGTGCCTGTCCCGGAGGGGGGCCGGCTCCTGTTCAGTGACGTGGCCGCCATGGCCGACGCCGGGAACGAAAACGCCCAGGCGCTCATCGCCGATCTCGGCCGGGATCTTGCCTGCGGCATTTCCAATCTGATCTCGCTGTTCAACCCTTCTCTTGTGGTGGTAGGCGGCACGGGAACCAACCTGGGGCCCGCCTTCCTGGCGGAGATACGCACCTCTCTGCAGGATATGGGATTCGGCGAATTTGTGCGCCGGGTGAAGGTGAAATACTCCCGGCTGGGGCTGGGGGCCGAGTTCACCGGCGCGGCCCAGTATTACATCGACACCCACTACGATTTTTCCGGCAACACACAGCAGCAGCTGTTCCTGCGCTGAAGCAAACACAGACGAAAGGCGGTTATTCCCATGAGCAAACGGATCGTTGCGGTCAATTCCAACTGCTACCACGGCTATTCCATTGAAGACGCGCTGGAAGGCATTGCGGCGGCAGGGTTCCACTATGTGGAGCTGACGGCCACCAAGGGCTGGACGGAACACGTGTTCCCCGACCAAAGCTTTGAGACCCTCTGCGCCGTGAAGGACAAATTGAAAGAGCTGGATCTGGTGCCCTTCTCCATGAGCGGGCACTGCAATCTGATGGACACCGCCCGTCTTCCCGATTTCGTCATGAACATGCGGCTGGCCAATTTCTTCGGCTGCGACTACATCGTTTCCTCCATCGGCGAGGCCCATCTGGCGGACAACGCCAAGGCCGGCAACGAACTGCTGGCCGAGAACATCCGGGGCCTTGTGCCCAAGCTGGAGGAGTACGGCCTGACGCTGGTGCTGGAGCTCCACGGCGAACACGCCACCGGCACCATCATGAAGGAGATCGTGGACCTGGTGGGCAGCGACCGGGTGAAGATCAACTACGACACCGCCAACTGCGTGTTCTACGGCAACGTGGACGCCGCCGAGGACGTGGACACCTGCATGGACGACATCGCTTATCTGCATCTGAAAGACAAGGCCGGCGAGCGCAACGCCTGGGATTTCCCCGCTCTGGGCAAGGGATATGTGGACTTTGAGACCATCTTTGCCAAGCTGAAAGCGGCGAACAACAACGCTCCTTTCAGCGTGGAGATCGAGTTCACCCAGGCCGGCCCCAAGGATCTGGCGGAGATCAACACCGCCGTGAAAGACTCGGCGGATTATCTGAAAGCCCACGGCTTTGTGCTGTGAGCGTTTCATGAAAGGCGAGCACTGAAAGGGGAAATCTGTTTTGGTCAACGTAGCGATCGTGGGCGCAGGCTTCATGGGCAAGACCCATCTGGCGGCCTATCAGGAAATGAACAATGTCACCGTCACCGCCGTGTGCGATCTGGGCGAAGCCGCGGGCAAGGCGCTGGCCGTGGCTGCCGGCTGCCCGTGGTTTGCCGACGGCGAGGAAATGCTGGCCGCCGTGCCGGTGGATGTGGTGGACATCTGCCTGCCCACCTTTTTGCACGAACAGTATGTGCTTTTGGCCGCGCGGAACAAAAAGCACGTCATCTGCGAAAAGCCGGTCACCCTCTCCATGGAATCACTGGAGCGGATGCTGGCCGCTGTTTCCGAGGCAGGCGTGCAGTTTGCCGTGGGGCAGGCGGTGCGTTTCTGGCCGGAATACGTCAAGGCCAAGGAACTGTACGACGCAGGCGAACTGGGCACGGTGAAATACGCCCGGGCCAGCCGCCTGTCGGTGCATCCGCTGTGGAGCGAGTGGTACCGCAAGCCGGAAAACAGCGGCGGCGGCCTGTTCGATCTGCACCTGCACGACGTGGACTATCTGTGCTATCTTTTCGGCAAGGTCAAGCAGGTCTATGCGGTGGGCCAGAAAAACGACGTGGGCTGCTGGAACCATGTGGCCAGCTCTCTCACCTTTGAAAACGGGATCCAGGCCACCGCCGAAGGCATCATCGAGATGCCCAAGGGCTTCCCCTTCACCATGGAGTTGAACGTGGTGGGCGACGCAAAATCGGTGAGCTACCTGATGCGCGCCGGGACCAATCTTGAGGACACCGCGTCCGCTTTGCGGGAGACCTGGCTCTACGGCGGCGATGAACCGGAACAACTGGAGATCGAGCCCTTCGACGCATACCGGCGGGAGCTGGAGGACTTCATCGGCCACATTGAGGCCGGCACCCCCATCACCTCCATCACCCCCGAGGATGTGCGGCATGTGCTGTCGGTCATTCTGGCCATCCGCACCTCGCTGGAGACCGGGCGGACCGTGACCCTATGAACCAAACAAAGGACCGGCGCATCTTTCACGATGCGCCGGTCTCTTTTTCTGTCAGCCGCGTGCCTGCTGCAGAAGCGCTTTGGCCTCGTCCTTGTTCAGCACCCGGCCGCTGGAGAGCACTTTGCCGTCCGCCAGCAGCGCCGGCGTGGTCATCACGCCCAGGGCCGCGATCTGGACAAAGTCGGTCACATGGCCCACTTCCTCCTGCCAGCCCAGTTCCGCCAGCGCGGCGCGCACCGAAGCTTCCAGCTCATTGCACTTGGCACAGCCGCCACCCAGCACAAAGACGCCACGGCTGGTGTCCACGGCGGGGGCACTGCAGCCGCCCGCACAGCCGCAGGCGGTCTTTTCTTCCTTTTTCTTTCCGAACAGTCCCATCGTTTTTTCCTCCTTATATTTAGATAAAGAATACCTGAAGGGCGTTGAACAGATAGCCCACCGCCACGATCCCGGCCACGCACACGCCCACGAACAGCGCCAGCAGCGGCGGACGCACCGCCTTGCGCAGCATGATGAGAGAGGGCAGCGACAGGGTGGTGACCGCCATCATAAAGGCCAGCACCGTGCCCAGCTGGGCACCCTTGGCCAGCAGCGCTTCCGCCACCGGGATGGTGCCGAAGATGTCGGCGTACATGGGCACGCCCACCACCACTGCCAGCAGCACTCCAAAGGGATTGCTGCCGCCCAGCAGCGCCTCCACCCAGCCTGCGGGGATCCAGTTGTGGATGACGGCGCCCACGCCCACACCCGCCAGAATGTAGGGGAACACCTTTTTCAGCGTGCCGGTCATCTGGGCGCGGGCGTAGGTGAGGCGATCCCGCAGGGTGAGATCCGGCAGAGAGACGTCCACGCCTCCCGCCGACAGGATGAAGGGTTCCACATATCGCTCCATGCCCAGCTTTTGAATGAGCACGCCGCCCACCACGGCCACCACCAGCCCCAGCACCACATAGACCACCGCCACCCGCGCGCCGAAGATGCTGGTGAGCAGCACAAGGCTGCCCAGGTCCACCATGGGCGACGAGATGAGGAAGGAGAAGGTCACCCCCACCGGCAGCCCCGCCCCGGTGAAGCCCATGAACAGCGGGATGGAGGAACAGGAGCAGAAGGGCGTGACCGTGCCCAGCAGCGCCGCCGCCACGTTGGCCCACAGGCCCCGGAACCGCCCCAGGATGCGCTTGGAGCGCTCCGGCGGGAAGAAGCTCTGGATGTAGGAAATGCCGAAGATCAGCACGCACAGCAGCACCGTGATCTTGACCGTGTCATAAAGGAAAAATTGAACGCTGGCCCCCAGCCGGCCCGCCGTGTCCACCCCCAGAGCCCGCAGCCCCGCGCCGATGGCCTCGTTCAGCCAGCGCATTCCCAGAAGCTCGTTTTGTATCCATTGCCAAATCGCCATGTACAGCTCTCACTTTCTTGCATCAAGATTTTTTGATGTTTCTTCCGTTAAAAAACGCCACCCGCCGGATGGCGCTTATTTTTTGCAGCAGCACTCCTCCGCTTCGGTGTTCGGGGCGGTGAGCTGTTCCAGCAGGGCCAGCGCCCGCCGCCGCCCGCTCTCGCTGAGGCGGTAATGGGTCCATTTGCCCTCCTGGCGGCTCTCCACAAGGCCGGATTCGCACAATATCTTCATGTGGTAGGAAAGGCCGGACTGGGTCAGCCCCAGGTCCTGGCTTTGCAGCACGCAGGCGCACTTTTCGCCGCTGCGAAGCCGGGCCAGAATGGCAAGGCGCTTTTCGTCACACAAAGCGCGGAACACCGCCGCCTCCTGCCGATAGTCCTCCATGCCGCTCACCTCAAATCAAATTTTATTGATGTGTCGAACAAAGTATACACCCTGCCGGCAATTCTGTCAACAGGGTGTTTGTTCAAAGGGTGGGCCGGGGGCGCAGAAGATGGTCGTAGCGCCGGGCCAACCGCTGCCAGGCGGCCGTCACCGTTTCGGGAACGTCCACATGGGCGATGAAGTCCCGCCCGTTGGGGCCGTAGCCCTGGGCGTCGTCCCGCAGGCGGGGAATCTCGCTGAGCAGAAGGCTCATGTAGTGCTTCGGCTGCCACAGACCCCAGATGCGGTTGGGCGCAAAGTGCAAGCCGCCCTCCCCCGCTTCCAGCCTTGCCCGATAGGCGGCGAAGTGGACGAAACGAGTCGTATCCTTCGGCCACCAGCGGTCCAGGGTGGCGCCGATGCGCCGCTGCATGGTGGAGTCATGGAGCACGATGGCGGTGGCGGGCAGGGCGTCCTGTTCCTGCAAAATGCGCAGGGCAAAGCGCACGTTTTCGCCGCAGTTGGTGGAGGCGTTCTCCACCAGCAGATCCTCATCGGGAATACCGAAAGCGCTTTGCAGGTATTCCTTCATGCACTCCCCTTCCGTGGCGCTGTGGCCGGCGGGCAGAGCGCTCTCGAACCGCTCCAGAAAAGCGGCGGTGGTGTGGCCCACGCCGCCGATGGTCATCACCTTCCGGGCAAGCCCCGCCTGCCACAGCTGCCCCGCCAGACGGCAGCCCTCGGGCAGACTGCCGCCGAACAGCAGCACCATCTCCGCCTGGGGTGCGCCGAGTATCTTCTGCAGCGCGGCGGCGTCCAGACAAGGCACGTCCCGCCGGGCAAGAAACTCCGCCAGGGTGTTGAAATCCAGGGCGTCCTGCACAAGGTGGGTCACTGGTTTTCCTCCTCCCGGTAAACTTTGCGGCTGACCATGCGGTTGACCCCTTCCAGCGCGCCGGAGAACCGCTCGAAGTCCTGCAGCATCACGCCCATGTAGAGGCTGTCCACGATGGCCAGCTGAGAGATGCGGGAGAACATGGTCTCGGTGTAGAAGGCGGTCTCCACGTCGCCGGTGAGCAGGGCGATGTCCGCATGGCGCAAAATTTCCGCGCCTTTGAAGTTGGTGATGGCGATGGTCACCGCGCCCCGGGCGCGGGCCATGGCAAGGGCGTCCACCGTGTCCCGGGTGGCGCCGGAGTGGGAAATTCCAACCGCCACGTCACCCGGCTGCAGGGCGGAGGCGCAGATCTGCTGAAGGTGGCTGTCCGGGTAGGCCCGGCAGGCAAGGCCGATGCGCAGCAGCTTGACCACCATGTCCTGGGCCACGGCGGCAGAGTTGCCCACGCCGTAGACGTCGATGAGCCGGGCCGAGGCCAGCGCCCGCACCGCCTTTTCGTAGCTGCGGGCGTCCAGCATGCGGCGGGTGTCCTCCAAAGCGTTGAGGGCCATGGAGATCATCTTGTCCGGCACAGTGCTCAGCTTATCACCCGGCTGCACATGCACGTCCAGAAGCCGCTGCGGGGCGGCAGGAACTGCCTCCTTCGCCAGCGCCAGCTTCAGGGCGCTGAACCCCTCAAAGCCCGCCGCTTCGGCGAAGCGGGCCACCGTGGGCTCGCTCACTCCTGCCGCCGCCGCCAGCTGGGCCATGGTCATCTCCGGCACTTTGGCCGCGTGGCAGAGCACCCAGTCCGCCACCTTGCGCTCGGAGGCGCGCAGCTGGGCGTAGTTCTTCTTGATTTTGCCGACGGTCTGGTGCATGACGTGGCCTCCCTTTCCTTTGTGGTTCCATTATACCCCGCGGCGGGCCGGGCCGCAAGACTTCTTGTAGTAAAACTACATATTTTAATTGACATTGTAGCGCCGCTGTGCTATGCTGGAACCAGTGAAAGGAGATGCGCGGCCCCGCCCGTTTTTCGGCGAATTCCCACCGCGTATGAACGTGCTATGAAACCTGCAAAAAAAGCTGCCGACATGACCGTGGCCGAGCTGGCCGCCTACATTGACCAGTCCGTTCTGAAGCCGGAATTCACCCAGGATGACATCCGCAAGTACATCCAGGAGGGCATCGACTTCGGCTGCCGCACCGTGTGCATCAACCCCGCCTCCCTGCCCATCGCCATCGAGCTGTGCGAAGGCACCGACACCAAGATCTGCGTGGTGTGCGACTTCCCCTTCGGCCTGTCCACCACCGCTTCCAAGGTGATGCAGGCAGAGGAGTACTGCAAGACCGGCAAGATCTTTGAGCTGGACATCGTTGCCAACTACGGCTGGATCCGCAGCGGCATGTGGGCCGAGGTGGAGGCCGACATCAAGGCCGTGTGCGACGTGTGCCATAAGTACGGCACCGAAGTGAAGGTCATCTTCGAGACCGACGCTCTGACCCTGGACGAGGTGAAGAAAGCCACCGAGACCGCCATCGCCGCGGGCGCGGACTTCGTGAAGACCAGCACCGGCTTCTTCACCGGCGGCAAGAACGAGGGCGCCACCTATGAGGTCATCCAGGCCATGATGGACACCGCCCAGGGCCGCTGCAAGATCAAGGGCTCCGGCTGCATCCGCACCCGCGAGCACTTCCTGAAGCTCATCGACATGGGTATCGACCGCATGGGCATCGGCTACCGCTCCACCCCCGTGGTGCTGAACTGCACCCCCGAGGAAGCCAAGGCCATGCGCGAGGGCAAAGCGTAACCCCATCTTTAAAGCATAAAAAGACCGCCGCATCGGAACATCGATGCGGCGGTCTTTGTTTTGTTTTTCAGCCGCCCACCCGGGCGTCCAGCCCCATGGAGCAGGCCATCTGCCGCCAGGGCTCCACTTCTGCTTTGGTGAGCATGGGGACGTCGCCCAGCGGGTAGGCCCGGTCCAGCGCGGCGTATTTGTTTTTGCCCAGAGTGTGATAGGGCAAAAGGTCCAGCCGCTTTGCGCCGCAGTCCAGCGCCAGGGCAAAGATGCCCTTCATGCCGGCCTCGTCGTGGTTGAAGCCGGGGATCACCGGCACCCGGACCACCACCTCCCGGCCCAGTTCCACCGCGCGCCGCAGGTTGGCGGTCACCCGGGCGAGGTCCGCGCCGGTCACTTCGGCAAGGCGGGCGCTGTCGACGCTCTTCAAGTCGAAGAGAAACAGGTCCAGATAGGGCGCGCAGGTCTCCAGCGCCGCGGGCGTGAACGCGCCGCAGGTCTCGGCGGCGGTGTGCAGGCCGTGCTGTTTGCAGAGAGCGAGAAATTCCGCCAGGGCTTCGGGCTGGGTGAGCGGTTCGCCGCCGGAGACGGTGACGCCGCCGCCGGAGGTCTCGTAATAGTCCGCGTCCCGCAGCACCTCTTCCAGCAGCGATTCGGGGGTGCGCTCGGTTCCCGAAAGCTGCAGCGCTCCGGCGGGGCAGACCGCCGCGCAGGCGCCGCAGGCGATGCACTTTTCCCGGTCCAGCCGGGGCTTTTCCCCCGGCCTGCCGCTTCTGGCCCCTTGCGGGCAGGCGGTCAGGCAGCCGCCGCAAGCGGTGCACTTGTTGGCGAACCACAAAAGCTGCGGCACAGCGCTCTGGGACTCGGGGTTTGCGCACCAGGGGCAGTGGAGGGGGCAGCCTTTTAAAAACACGGTGGTGCGGATGCCCGGCCCGTCTTTGGTGGCGAACCGCTCCACATCCATCACCCGCAGGGTCTTTGTCATGGCGCGCCTCTCATTCATACATGACCCGGCTCATCAGCTCCTGCTGGATGTCCGGCTCCAGATTGACGAACACCGCCGAGAAGCCGCTGACCCGCACGATGAGGTCGGGGTAGCGCTCGGGATGGGCCACCGCGTCCTCCAGAACACCGTGGTCGATGACGGTGACCATCAAATGGCAGCCGCCCCGGGCGAAGTAGGTCTTGAACATGGCCTTGATCTTCTCCCGGTTCTCCCGGAAGAAGGGGGTGGCGAACTTGATGTTCTGCACCGACGCGCCGTGGAGACGGGCGTCGAACTTGGCCAGCGAGTTGAGCATGGCGGTGGGGCCGTGGGTGTTGGCGCCGCCCTGGGGATTGTTGGCGGGGTTCATGTACTGGCCCGCGTGGCGGCCGTCCAGCGAGGCGGCGGTGCGGCGGCCCCACTCGGTGTTCAGCTGGTTGTTGCTGATGACGATGAGGTAGTACTGCATGCCCGCGGCGATGCCCCGGTCACGCACACCGTTTGCCACAAACTGATACAGCCGGTCGGCCATGCCGTCGGCGGTGTCCAGGTCGTTGCCGTACTTGTCGCACTTCCACAGGGCGGTGCGGATGTCCTCCGCGCCGGCGAAGTCGGCGTTGGCCGCGGCCACCAGCTGAGGCAGGGTGTACTTCTTCTGGTCGTACACCAGGTCCTTGATGGCCCACAGCGCGTCGGAAGTGTTGATGTTGCCGTAGGTCTCGTTGGTGCCGCCCAGATAGCGCACGCCGCCGTCCAGCACGGCCTTGCCCCGGGCGATGCAGTCGTCCATCAGCAGGCTGGTGAACAAAAAGCTCACCTGGCGGCGCATGACCTCGTAGGAATGGACCTGGGCGTGGATGGAAAGATCAAGGTAGTGGTCCAGCAGGCGGGTGTACTGGGCCCACAGGTCCTCGAAGCTGTGCAGTTCGCCGGCCGGGGCCAGAGGCACGCCGTCGCTCTTGTCCTTGCCGTCCATGGGGTCGATGCCCTCGTTGAGGGCGATCTCCAGCAGCTTCAGCAGGTTGATGCAGGTGTTGGGGGTGCCGGTGCTCTGGCCGGCGATGACGTACTCGCCGCAGCCAAAAGGCACATACTGCTCGGCGGTCTTTTCGTCCACCCGCATGGCGTAGGACACCGCGGGCACGTTCACGTCGTCGTTGTAGAGGGTGGGATAGGTGGCTCCCCGGCCCAGCGCCTCCATAGCGGAGTCCCAAATTTCCTCCGGCATATCCTTGGTGACGCGCAGGGTGAACTGGGGCTCCACATAGCGCAGCTCGGTAGCCGCCCGCATGGCAAAGCGCAGGAACACGTCCGCCTCCCGGGGGTGTTTGCGGCCGTAGCCGCCCACGATGATGCGCCCGTTGACGGTGGTGCGGCGGTTCTCGATCATCCGCCACAGGCACTTGATGTACTCATAGGCCTCGTCCTCGGTGAGGCGGCCCGCTTCCAGGTCCGCCGCGAGGTAGGGCCCCAGCAGGTCGTCCAGACGGCCGTAGTTGATGACACCCGCCATCAGCGCGTAGAGCCAGAACAGCTGCAGCGCCTCCGGGAAGGTCTTGGGCGCGCCGTGCTGGATGTTCGCCAGCACCGTGGCCATGGCGTTCAGCTGGGCCGCACGGGGGCCGTCGGCGGTTTTGGCCGCCTCCAGCGCCTCACCGCGCAAATGCTCGGCGCAGGTGCAGAACAAGTCCAGCGCCTGCCGGGAGGCGGCGTAGAAGGCGTTCTCGCCGTTGGCCGCCGCGCCCGCGTCGATGCGCGCGCGCAGGCCGTCCACACCGCCGCTGAGCAGGGCCTCGTAGTCCAGCATCATGCCGGACAGCCGCGCCGTGGCGATGAGGGGGGTCTCGCAGTCGATGAAGCGGCCGATCACGTCGTCGATCAGCACTTCGTTGCAGTAGATGGTCTTGCAGTCATGGTCCAGCCAGTACTGGTACAGCGCGTCCAGCTGCTGCTTTTCTGCCTCGGTGGGCAGGCTCTCCCGCATGGCTTTCAGCTTGCCGAACACACAGTAGTGCCCCACGCCGCCCAGAGAGGTGACGCAGCCGAAGCCGATGGGCAGGAAATCCAGCCGGCCCAGGAACAGATCGCCCGGCTCCATCCGGCGCAGCAGCGCGGGATACAGCACCTGCAGGCAGCGGATCTCCCGCTCTTCCTTGCTCAGATCCGCGCAGGCGCGGTGGGTATCGGTGTACCGCTGCATGAGAGCCAGCTGCTCGCAGGGCGACATCTGGGGAGGCAGCTTTTTGCTGACTTCCACATTTTGAATGCCGTCCACATTGAATTTTGCCATGTCTGTCCCCTCTTTTTATCTAAGGATGCTCATTTTTTCTGGTGCTTGCTCTTTTCGGCGTCGCGCCAGTTGTTCTGGTAGCCGCTCATCAGGTCCACAAAGCGCTTGGCAGTCAGGTGCGGGCGGGTGATGGCGCTGCCCACCACCACGCTGTGGGCGCCCAGGTACAGGCACTTGATGGCGTCTTCGGGCGAGTAGATGTGGCCCTCCATCACAAAGTATGCCTGGTCGCCCATATCGCGGCACATGCGGGCAAACTCACGCAGGTCGGGATATTCGATGGAGGCGGTCTCCTTGGTGTAGCCGTACAGGGTGGGGCCCACGATGTCCGCGCCCAGCTCCACGGCGCGCTTGGCCTCGTTGTAGTTGGAGACGTCGGCAAAGATCATCGCCTCGGGGATCTCCTTCTTCACGATGGGCAGCAGTTCCCAGGCGGGACGGCCCTCGTGGGTGATCTGGTCGGTGCAGTCCAGCGCGATGATCTCGGCGCCGGCCTCCCACACCTCGCGGGCGGCCTCCAGAGTGGGGGTGATGAACACGTCGGTGTCGTCGTGCCAAATTTTGTACAGGCCGATCATGGGCAGGTCCACCTTCTCCTTGATAGCGCGGATCTGCTCGGGGGAGTTGGCGCGGATGCCCACGGCGCCGGCCCAACGGGCGCCCTCGGCCATTTTTACCACCATGTCGTCGGTGTAGATGGGATCGTCCCACTGGACCTGGCAGGACACGATGAGGCCGTTTTTGAAGCTTTCGAGGATGGCGCGCTTTTTCGGATCCTGGGTTTTCATGAGTCCTTCCTTTCCCCACCCCACCGGGCGGAAAACCGCCGTTTCGGCCGCGGTGCGCCGTACTATGGGGCGAGCCCCTGCGCTGCCGCGGATGCAAAAAAATGCGAACCGCCGCGCCTTTGTTTCCATAACAATTATAGCGCAAGCGGTTTGCATTTTCAATACTAATTTTTCAAAAATGAACAATTCTCGTCATTTTTGAACGAGTTCAAAGTTCCTCGGAAGCTCCATGGGCTGCTGGGGGCGGGTGCAGTACACCCGGTCAAAAGCAGCCAGGTCCGCGAATCCGTAGAAGCCCCGTTTTTCCAGTTTGGAGTCGTCCAGCAGCAGATAGCGATGCATGGCGTTTTCCATGCCGATGAGTTTGATGTTGGTGCTGGCCATGTCCAGATCGTAGCACTTGCCCTCGGCCAGCGACACGCCGTAGCAGCCGATGAAGGCATGGTCAAAGCGGAAGCTGCGCAGCATCTGCTCGGCCATGGTGCCGGTGAAGATGCTGTGGTGGGGGTCGTAGGAGCCGCCCAGCATCACCAGTTCAGCCTTGGGCATCTTCACCTGGCTCAGCAGCAAAGCGCTGTAGGTGACGATGCGCACCTTGCGCCGCAGCAGCATGGTGCCCAGCGGCGCGATGGAGGTGCCGCAGTCCAGAAAGACGGTGTCGCCGTCCTGCACGTTTTTTGCGGCTTCGGCAGCAACGGCCTGCTTTTCGGCATGGTTGATCTGCATTTTGCTGCGCATGGCAAGCTCGCTCATATCGCCGGGCTCGTCGCCGCCGTTGCTGGTGGCGCCGCCCTGCACGCGGGTGAGCTTGCCCGCACGCTCCAGTTTTTCCAGGTCGCGGCGGATGGTGGCTTCCGAGGTGCCCAGCTCCACCGCTACTTCTTTCAGATTGATGACGCCGCGCTCATGGATCGCCCGCAGGATATACAGGCTGCGTTCCGATGCGATCATACAAAACCCCTCGTTTCTTCCGGCCGCGGGGTGTGCGGCCGATAATCGATCCCCGCCTGACCGCGGGCCTGGTCCAGAAGCGCCATTGCGTCCCGGGACCACTGCTGCCAGGGCGCAGGGTCCAGTTCGCCCCGCACCATGGCTATAAAGTCTTCTATTTCATAATACATGTCCCGCTCGCAAATAGCAAGCTCTATCGTTTTCCACTCCTCGCCCCGCTGTTTCCAGCGTGCCCACCGGGGCGCGCCCACAGGGCCGAACTGGATGGTACCGTTTTCTCCGGCCACCTCACAGGGACAATGGCTCTCATGGAGTTTGCTGTAGGTCAGACAGGCGTTGAAGCCGGGGTAACGGGCGACAAGGTCGCCCATCGCGTCGATGGAACCGGGCAGGAAATCGGCATGGGCGCTGATGCTGCGGGGCACGCCCAGCAGCATGACCAGCATGTGCACGCAGTACACGCCCAGGTCGGTGAGCGCGCCGCCGCCCATGGTCGGGTCAAAGGCGTTCTCCACGATGCCCGCTTTCCACTTGTCGTAGCGGGAGGAATACTGGCAATAGGCGAAGGATGCGGTGCGGATGGGGCCGATCTGCTCCATAACGTTGCGCAGTGCGGACACCACAGGACCGTGGGCGCTGCGCATGGCCTCCAGCAGCACAACGCCGTTGGCCTTTGCTGCTGCTTCCATCTGCGCCAGCTCTCCGGCGTCGATGGCCATGGGCTTTTCGCACAGCACATGCTTGCCGGCCTCCATCATCCGGATGGCCTGTTCGGCATGGCAGATGTTGGGGCTTGCGATGTACACCGCGTCCACCGTATCGTCGGCGGCAAGGCTCTCCAGCGTGTGGTGGGCGTGAGGCACGCCCCACTCCCGGGCCAGCTTTTGCGCCCGCTCCTCCGTGCGGGAATACACGGCTGTGATCTCGCAGTCGGGACAGAGCGCGGCGGCCTCGCGGAACCAGTCCACGATGAAATTGCTGCCAATGATGCCGAATCGCACCTTCAACTGATATTCCTCCCTTGGCGCAGAAGGCCTCCACAACAGTCTGTGGAGGCCCCTGTATGATCTGGTTTTCGCGCTCAGGCGCCCAGCAGCGCAGCGCCGATGATGCCGGCGTCGTTGCCCAGGGTCGCCTTGAGGATGGCAGGCGGATCCATCAGGTCGGAGGCGTAGACCGTCTCGCTCACCCGGCGGCGCACCGGCCCCAGAAGGTATTCGCCTTCGTTGCTCAGGCCGCCGCCCAGAATGACGACGGTGGGCCGGAAAGCGGTCACCAGGCTGCCGATGCCCGCGGCCAGGTATTCCACATAGTTGTGGACCACCTGCAGGGCCGCTTCGTCGCCCTGCTTGGCAGCGTCGAAGGCGGTGCGGCCGTTGACACGGCTCATGTTGCCGCCGCAGATCTCGCACATCAGGCTGGTGGGGCAGGCGGCCATCATCTCGATGGTCTCGCGGATGAGGGCCGTCACCGAGGCATAGGCCTCCAGGCAGCCGCGCCGGCCGCAGGTGCACTGCACGCCGTTGAAGACAAGGGTGGTGTGGCCGGGCTCGCAGCCATAGCCGTTGCCGCCCAGATAGATCTTCTTGTTCATCACGAAACTGCCGCCCACGCCGGTGCCGAGGGTCAGCATCAACACGTTATCGTAGTCCTTCGCGGCGCCCGCGATGGACTCCGCCAGAGCGGCACAGTCGGCGTCGTTGGCAATGCGCACGGGAATGTCCCAGTGCTTGCGGAACTCGCCCGCAAGGTCGGCCTTTTTCCAGCCGAGGTTGTTGGCAAACACGATGCGCTGGGTGCCCGGCTCGATGGTGCTGGGCGCGCCGATGCCCACGTATTCGATGTCCTTTTCAGTCAGGCCGGCTTTCTCCACCACCGCGCGGGCGGCGGCCACGATGTCGCGCACCACCGTCTCAAAGGGGCGGGTGCCCTTGGTGGGCACACTGTGGCGGGCCACGAACTGATAGTTTTCATCAATGACGCCGGTGGCGATGTTGGTGCCGCCGAGGTCGATGCCGAGGTAATACTTCATGGATGTTCCTGCCTCTCGTAAGAATGGGATGGTGGAGCGGTTTTATACGCCCGCGTTCTTCAGCACGCCGTCCACGAACTCCTTGGCGCGGGGGATGCCACCCTCGTCCAGGTGCTCGATGATCAGCGGCATGTTGGGATGATGCTTGGCCAGCAGCCGCACATACAGGTCGTAGTTCAGGGAGCCCAGACCCGCGGCGGGCAGCTCCACGTCGCCGGAACCACGGAAGGAATGGGACTCGTCGGCGTCGATGTCGGCGTGCTTCTCGGACACGTCCTCCGCCAGTTTGCAGTCCTTGGCGTGGGCGATGCGCATATAGGGGGCCAGCCGGTCGAAGATCTTCTCAAGCTCGGCGTCCATGTTGCCGATGTTGGCGCCGGTGAAGTAGTTGGTGGGGTCGCAGATCAGCGCCAGGTTGGGGCTGTTCACGTCGGCCATCAGGCGCTCCACCTGCTCCACGCTGCCGATCACGTTGTTGATGTAGTTCTCCACGATGAAGGTCACGCCGTTTTCCTCAGCGCAGGCCACCAGCTCTTTGATGATGGCCAGGGCCTCCTGGTAGGCCTCCTCGGAAGCGTTCTTGTCGTCCCACACCCAGTCGCTCTCGGGGTTGTAGGTGCCGGTCTCGCTGGCCACATAGCCGCAGCCCAGCTTGCGGGCAAAGCGGATCATGTCCTTGAAATAGGCGATGTTGGCGGCCCGCTTCTCCGGGTCGGGATGAACGAAGTTGGTGTAGGCAGACAGAGCCACAACAGGCAGGTTGGCGTCACGGAATTTGCCCCGGATCTCCTCCGCCTTTTCGTCGGTCAGCTCACCCTTGGTGGCGTCGCAGTCCTTAAAGGAGACGTCCAGCTGCACGCAGGAGAAGCCCTGCTCTTTGATGCGGCGGATGGTCTCGTCGATGGTGCAGGGATAATAGCCGGTGAAAATACCAACAGGGATCATGTCAGTTTCCTCCTTTTACGCGTTCAGCACTTCGTCCAGAGTGACGGTGCGCTTTTCGGCAATGGACTTGTAGCAGGTCTCCACGCAGGCGATGGTGTTCAGGTTGTCGCGCACGGAGATCTCCGGCTCAGCGCCGGCCTCGATGGCGCACAGCAGGCTGGACATGGTGCCACGGAAGGCGTCGGGGAACCAGACGGTGTCCCAGGTGGGGCGCAGCCACTCGCCGGGGAACTCCTTGCAGGCCATCTCAAAGGTGCTGGGGCAGTGCTCGGGGTACTTGGGCCAGCCCACAGTGCCCTGAGCGAAGCCGTCGGTGCCCTCCACACGCCACTTGATGTAGGTATCCTTGGCGCAGGGGTCGTTGGGCCAGGCCCACACGTCGTCCAGGCTGGTGGCCATCAGGCCGTTCTTGTAATGATAGGTGTACTGGGTGATGCCGTCGGTGTGCTCGAACTGGGTGCGCGGGTCGGTACGGCACACGCAGGTGATGCTCTCGGGGTCACCGAACAGGTAGCGGAAGATGTCCACATGGTGGATGCCCATGCCGAAGATCTCCAACTTGTCGTACTCCTGCAGGAAGGTCTGCCAGTGAGGAATGGCGCGCATCTCGATGGTGGCGATGACCGCGTCGCCCAGCAGGCCCTTGTTCAGAACGTACTTCAGCGCGCGCATGGACTGGTCATAACGCATGTTGGAGTTCACAGCCACGGTCACGCCGGCCTCGCGGCACAGGCGCTCGGTCTCGCGGGCGTCCTCCAGGGACATGGCCAGAGGCTTCTGGCACAGGATGCCCTTGATGTTGGGATGCTTGACCGCCTCGCGCACCACGTCCAGCTGCTTATCGGGCGGGATGGCGATGTCCACAATCTCCACCTCGGGGTCCGCCAGCAGTTCCATCCAGCTGTCGTACACCTTGGGGATATCATACTGCTTGGCTACCGCCTCGCTCTCCTCTCGGGAGAGGGAGGTGATGGCATAGGGAGAGAAGCCCATGTCGCGATAGGCCGCCAGCTGGCAGTCACGCATAATAAAGCCGGCTCCCACGCAGCCGATCCTCCAATCCTTGCGCTTGGGCACGGGAGGCAGGGTTGCCGCTACGATCTCGTTGAGCAAAGTCTCTTTATCCATCGTGTGCGATCTCCTTTTTTGAAAAGATTTTATACTTTAAAAATACTCCAAATTTTTTCAAAAATCAACATTTACGAAAATTTTTGAGCATTATCAGTGAAACGCACAACATTTTTTGCTCTTTTGCACAAAAAAGGCCGGGACCGCGCGATGCTGCCGCATAGGGGGTCCCGGCGCTTTGATGCCTTACTGGCGCACCGGTTTGGCCCGGTTGTAGGCCGTCAGAAGGATGATGAGCACAACGCCCATGATGAGGTTCTTCATGCTGTCGGAAACCTGGAGCACCGCCAGGCCGTTGGACAGGATGATGAGCAGCAGGGCGCCGGCAGCGGTGCCCACATAGCTGCCCTTGCCGCCGCTGAGCAGGGTGCCGCCGATGACAACGGCCACGATGGAGTCCATGGTCATGCTGTCATAGGTGCCGCACTTGATGAAGCCGGAGTTGCCCGCGCCGATGAAGCCGGCCAGGCCACCCAGCATGCCCGCGATGGTGTAGTTGAGCATCTTGACCTTGGTGGTCTTGATGCCGGTGAGGAAGGCTGCCCGGTTGTTGTTGCCGGTGAGGGTGAGCTGCTGGCCGTACCGCGTGCGGGACAGCAGGAAGAATACCACCACCAGGAAGGCCACCGCGAAGAAGACGATGGTGGGGAAGAAACCGAACAGGCGGGTGGTGATGAGTTTGCGGAACCAGTCGGGCACGCTGGTGTACTCAGGGGTGCCGCCGGTGAACACGTACTGCAGACGGGTGACGATGTTGGAGATGTACAGGGTGACGACCATGGGAGGCAGGCCGGCGCGAACGGCGCCAATGCCGTTGCACAGGCCGATCACCGCGCCCACCACCAGGCAGGCAGCCATGGCGGCGAACATCAGGCCGATGCTGTCCTTGCCCTGCATCACAGCCACGGTGATGAGGGCGGTCATGGACATAGTGGCGCCCACGGACATATCAATACCGTCGCTGATGATGACCAGGGTCTGGCCGGCGGCGGCGATGAGCAGCATGGAGGTCAGGGACAGGATGCTGCCGAAGGCCACGGGGTTCAGGCTCTTGGGGTTGAGGATGATGGTGGCCAGGAACAGGACGGCGCTGATGATCAGCGCCATGCCGATCTGGTTGTTTTTGGTGAAGGTCTTGATTTTGGAGGCAGTGTTACTTTTCATCGCTCATTCCTCCTTTGATCTGCTTCTTGATGCCCTTGAGCAGGGTCTCACGCTGAGCCTTGACCGCAAAGATGGTGCAGATCAGACCGATGAGGATGATGCTGTCGGACACGAGGTTGTGCCAATAGGTGTTGTACTGGCCGGGGATCATGGAGAAGATTTTGGGAACGGAGGTCTGGACCAGCAGCTGGAAGCCGACGCCGAACAGAGCGCAGGCCATGGTGCCCCAGCCGCCCGCCAGAGAAATGCCGCCCAGAATGCAGGCGCTGATGGTCTGCAGGCCGTAGGCCTCGCCGGTGATGGGGTTGCCGGTGGAGTAGGCCGCGGTGTAGCACAGGCCGGCGATGCCGGTGAGCAGACCCGCGATGGCGTATACCTTCACCTTGGTGGCGGCACTGTTGATGCCGGTGGCGAAGGCGTTGCGCTCGTTGCCGCCGATGGCGTAGACATGGTGCAGCAGCGGCGTGCGCTTGAGGTACATCCAGCCCAGATAGCACAGGAAGATGATGATGACACTGGTGGGAACAACGCCGCCCCACAGATGGTCGTAGAAGCGGTTGATCTCGGTGGGAACGCTGCCGCCCGGAGCGGGACGGATCAGCAGGTTGATGCCCTTGACGATGTAGATCATGGCGTAGCCGGCCAGCAGGGGCGGGATACGCAGGTAGGAGACCACCAGGCCGTTGATGGTGGCGAGCACCACGCTGGCGCAAACGGTGAGCACCCACGCCAGAGCCACAGGCATGCCGGTCCACTCAGGCAGCATGACCGCCAGCACGTTGGCAAAGCTCAGCTGGATACCAATGGAGATGTCGATGATGCCCATCAGCATCAGCAGGGCCTGGGCCATGGTGATGAGGATCAGGGGCGTGTAGTTCTTGAACAGGGCCGCGAAGTTGTTGTAGGTCTTCACGGTGAAGAAGGTGCCGGGGTCCTGGATGTACTGCACCAGGAAGTAGACCACCAGCGCCGCGACCATCAGGACCAGACCCGAATAAGAGGGAGAGGTCTTGAGCTTATTGAATCTCTCTTTCATCTTCGTCAGGCCTCCCCTTTCGCGGTGTTTTCGCTCAGGCCCAGCATCGCCGCCACCAGTTTCTCTTCGGTGCGGTCGGCGCCGACCAGCTGAGCGCTGATCTTGCCTTCATAGAAGACATAGATGCGGTCGGAGATCTCCAGCAGCTCTTCGTTGTCGCTGGAGACATAGATCACGCTCATGCCGTCTTCCAGGCACTTTTTCAGAATCTCGTGGATCTCGTGACGGGAGTGGATGTCCACGCCCTTGGTGGGGTCGTCCAGCAGGAGCAGCGCGGGCGACAGGGCGATCCAGCGGCCCACCACCAGCTTCTGCTGGTTGCCGCCGGACAGCGAACTGGCCGGATGAGCTTTGCTGCCGGCCACGATGCCGTAGTCGTCCATGGCCTTCTGAGCGAAGTCGTTCACGGTCTTGGGCATCAGCGGGGCGAACAGCTTGCCCTTGGCAGCGCTGCCGGCGAAGATATTCTCCGCCACGCTGCGGATGGGGAAGATGGACTCGCGGGCGCGGTCGCCGCTGATGAAGCCCATGTCATCGGCGATGGCGTCGGCGGGGCTGTGGTAGTGGACCTCGCGGCCCTTGTAGACGATGGTGCCGCTGGAGGGTTTCTGGTCCGCCAGCAGGGCGCGGATGAAGTCCGCCTGGCCCTGGCCGTCCAGACCGCCGATGCCCACAACTTCGCCGCGGTAGGCGCGGAAGTCCACACTGTCCAGCTTGGGAGGCAGCGACAGGCCCTTGACGTCCAGCAGGAGGTCTTCTTCCTTGTTGGTGTGCTCCAGGTGCTGGCCGGCGCCGGCGGAGTGGTCCGGCTTTTTGCCGGTCATATGGAACACGATCTCGTCCAGATCCATGTCCTTGATATTGCCGCTGGCAACCGTCTCGCCGCCCTTGAGGATGGTGCAGCGGTCGCACACGCGGAAGATCTCGCTCATACGGTGGGTCACGATGATGATGGCCACGCCCTGGGCTTTCAGCTCCTGCAGGACCTCAAACACCGTGTCCACTTCGTCGGAGTGGAGGGACGCCGTCGCCTCGTCCAGGATCAGGATCTTCGGCTTGAGGGCCAGGGCCTTGGCGATCTCCACCATGCTCTGGGTGCTGGGCATCAAAAACTGCACCAGCGCGTCGGGCTCCACGTCGATCTTGAGTTTTTTCAGGTAGAACTCCGCCGTTTCCAGCGCCTTTTTGCGGTCCACCATGCCAACTTTGCCGCTGGGCTCCGCGCCCAGGGCGATGTTGTCCACCACGCTCATCTGAGGCACAAGCGACAGATCCTGATAGGCCACAGCAACACCGTTGCGGCGCGCGTCGGCGCCGGAGCGGATCTGCACGGTCTTGCCGTCGATCTTGATGGTGCCCGCCGTGGGGTTCACAAGGCCGCTGAGGACTTTGACCATGGTGGATTTGCCGCTGCCGTTGGAACCGAGCAGCGCCATGATCTCGCCCGCTTTGACTTCCAGCGACGCGTTGTTCAGCGCTTTGACGGCGTCGAAATTCTTACTGATCCCGGTCATCTTCAGCAAGGAGTATCCCTCCAATTCTGCAAATTTGAGTGATGCCGCGGCGCAGCCGGCGGCAGGTCGTTTGAATGACTTTTTAAGGAGAATTCATGAAACATACATTAAGTACGGTTTTCGCCGGCGGACCTGGTGGTCCGCCGGCGAACCCGTCGCTTTCGCGTTGCACTTGGCTGTGCAGCCGCGGCTTTTTACTTGAAGTAAGCGGCCTTGGCTTCCTCGACGGTCATGTAGGAGGACACAGAGGTGGAATCGGGCAGATCAGCCACGGAATCCAGCATCTCCTGCATGTTGTCGTAGGTCATGATCCACTGGGGATCATAGTAGATGGCGTTCTCGCCGGTCATCTTGGCGGGATCCAGCTCGTTGCCCTGACGGATGTTCAGAGCGATGGCCAGAGCGGTAGCACCGATTCCCGGAGGGTTCTCAACAACGATGAACGGGCAAACCAGCTCATCCTTGTTGATGTCGGCGATACGGCGGATCCAGGCGATCTCCTCGGAAGAGGTGATGCAGCCGGGGTAATCAGCGCCGGCTTCCTCGATGGCGTCCATGATGCCGTTGGCGGCCTCTTCGTTGATGATGCCGTCAAACTCCAGGCCGGAGGCCAGGATCTCGCTCATCAGCTGCTTGGACTCAACGTCGCTCCAGTTGTGAGCCACGCTCTTGACGATCTCGACGCCAGCGGCCTCCAGATCGGTGGTCCAGCGAGCGTTGCGGATCTCGGTGGCAGAGTTGCCCTCGATGCCCTTGAACTGGATGACCTTGCCGCCCTCGCCCAGGGTCTCGATGACGAAATCAGAGGCGTTCTTGGCCCAGGCGTCCTGGTTCACGACAACGTTCAGGATCTTGTCGGAGTCGTAGACGCAGTCGGCGTTCACGTAGGTGATGCCGGCTTCAACAGCCTTGTCGATGACCGCATCCAGGCCGGAGGCCGCGATGGGGTTCACGATGATGATGTCGTAGCCTTCGTTGATGGTCTGCTCGATCTGCTGGGTCTCCAGAGCAGGGTCATTGTTGGCCACGAAGCTGTTGTACTCGCTGATCAGGCCATCGGCCTTGGCCAGCTCAACAGCCTCAGACATCTGGTCCTCATACACGGCACGATAGGCGTTGCCCTCGATGACCGCGTTGTGAGAGGCCACTTTGAAACCGCCAGTGGTTTCCCCGGCGGGCTCAGAGGCGGGAGTGGAAGTGCTGGTCCCGCCGCTGCTGGGAGTGGAAGGGGAAGTACCACCGCCGCCGCAAGCGACGAACAGGGTGCTCACCAAAGCCACAGCCAAAAGAACGCTGAGAACTTTTTTCATGGGTTTTCCTCCTTAAAAAATTTATAATCCAAGGAGCGACATCCGCTCCCCAAATTATCACGCTGATCTGCGGCCGCGCGGCCGCATTCCCCTCTCTAACGCATTTTCATTTTAGCACATTTTCTTGCATTTCTCAACAGAAAATATCAGATTTATGCAAAAAAACAGTTTCAACTCGTTATTTTTGTCACCATTCCACAGAAAAACTTTCTCCGTTGGAATAGGCGGCACAGGCGTTCAGCAACACATCCAGATAATTCTGCCGCATGGATGCCTCGCAAACACCGTTCACTTCCACATACAGCCGCCGCTGGCCCGCATCGTAGAAGTTCAGCACATCGTCCGCTTTTTCCGCGTCGTGGTACTGATAGCGAATGGTGAGCAGCGGCTCATCGGGCAGCGCCGGTTCCTCCGCCAGCAGCGCGCCGTCGGAGGCGGCCGAGGTGGTCAGATTGAACAGCGAGGAGAAGCCGGTGCTGTCCATGGGGTTGCCCTGGCCGTCGGTCACGGTGAGTTCTTTGGCCGTGGCCCCTGTCAGTTTATATGTATATTCACTGTCGGGCGAAGAAATGGTCAGCTGCGCCACATCGGTGATGAAGGGAGAGACGAACCAGCGCAGCACCACGTCGTTGTAGGTGATGTGCAAAAAGTCCTGGTCGAGGATGCGGTAGACAACGCCCTCGTCGTTCACGGTGGCGATGTAGCCCTCCTCGTCCTGGCTCACCCGCAGGCAGTAGGGCGTCACGGGGGCGTCCTTGCCGTTTTTATAGTCGAAGTCGATCTGAAGCCAGGGCTCATTAAACCCATAGGCGGCCAACTCCTCCTCGGTGCAGTTGTAGGCCACGATGCCCTCGGAGATCAGGCCGAACAGCTGGTCGGCGATGGTGCTCAGCGCGGTGGCGCTGGCCTCATGCAGGCCGGGCTCCACCACCAGATGGGTCAGTGCACCGTAGCTCAGGCCGATTCGCTGCAGATCCGCCCGCTCGGGCAGAACAGCCTTCAGCACGATGGGCGTTTCCAGGCTGGTGCCGGAGAAGGTGATGTCCTGCAGCTCGCTGAGCACGGAGGTGGTCTCCTCCGGCGGGATGATGATGAAGTCGATGTAGTTTTCCACCGGCATGGTGAAGCGGATGCTGCGGTTGTCCTTCATCAGAAGGATCTTGTCGCCGCCGTCCTCCATGAAGTAGCGGCCGGAGTCCACCGGCTCCTTCGCGCCGATGAGCAGCCGGCGGGAGGCGCCGTCGGTGTAGGTGATCTCCACCACCGCTTCGGGCTCAGCCAGGCCGTAGTCCGCCAGGCGGGAGAGATCGTCGGTGACTTCTGTGAGGTACTGGATGCTGGACGCCTCGTCCAGCAGCATATCCAGATACTCACTGTTCACCTGCTCCGCCGGGATGTCGTGGAGGCGGTAGCCCTCCCCTTCCTTCTCAACGGTGTAGCCCCCGCTGAGGTTATCCACCGCGATGGACTGGATCTGGTCGGGAGTGCGGGTCTCCAGATAAAGAGTGCTGTCCTCAGGCTCCGCCGTTTCCTGCGGGGCGGTGAGCAACAGCCACACGCCCGCGCCCAGCGCCACGGTGGCGGCCAGCACGAAAACAAGCATCTTGAGTGGTTTGCTCATTACTTATGCCTCCTGCTCAGCCAGACGAACGCGCCCAGCGCCAGCGTGACCAGCGGGATGACGAACACGAACAGGTTGCCCAGCGTATCCGCCTGCGCCTGGGTGATGTTCAGGGCTTTGCCGGCGATGGTCTTGGGAGTGACGGCGATGGTATCGGTGCGCTCGCACAGGCTGTTGAGCACACTGGTGAGGTACTGGGCGTTGGCGAAGGAGTTGTTGTTGAGCACATAGCTCGCCAGCATCTCCACCGAGCCGCTCACCAGCACGCTGGAGCTGGCCTTGACCACGCTTGCGTTCTGGCTGTCGTATGCCCGGTAGGAGCACTGCACCAGCGCGGGCATGGGCCCGGTGCGGGTGGCGTCGTCGGAAGTAAAGCCCTCGCCCGCGTCGGAGGGACGCACGCCGGAACTGGCGCCGAACTCCAGAAGGGTGTCGGTATAGTAGCTCTCCTGCTGGGTGAACAGGATCTCCAGCGGGCGGCTCACCGGCACCAGCATGGGCACGTCGGTGTCCACCATGGCGGCGTAGGTCTCGTTCACATAGTCCGCAATGGCGTAGAAGGGCTGGGTGGAGTACACCCGGTTGGGGTCGGTCTCGAAGACGAGACCGTCGCCCACCGCCACGCCCCACTCGGCCAGGAAGGCCTCCAGGTTGGGCAAAGCCGCCTGTTCGGGGCTGGCGCAGTACAGCAGGGTCCGACCGTATTCGCCGTTGTTCTTCAGGAAGGCGTCCAGCAGCTCGATCTCCTCGGGGGACAGGTCGGTGGTGGGCGTCAGCAGGGCGATCACCTGAGCGTCCTCCGGCAGGGAGCCGGTGAGAAGGTTGACCTCCTCTACATTGTAATTGTTGGTGCTCAGCAGCTTGGTGAATGCGGAGGCGCTGGTCTCGCCGTGGCCGCTCACCACCGCCACGCCGGGGATGGTGTCGCTGGTGACGTAGAGCACCGCGCTGAGGATGGCTTCCTCGGCCCGGGAGGAGGCAATGGTCAGGTTGCCGTTGGAATCATATGTGTAGTTGAACAATTCCTCGGTCTTGACCTGGCGGTCCCTGCCGTTGCCGGAGACGATGATGTCGCCCTGCTTGAGGCTCATGTCCGGGTATTTGGAAGCAAAGGTGGGGTCGGAAACATAGTCCACATAGACCAGATCCACCGCGTCGGAGTACTTTTCGAACTGACGCATGATCTCGCTGGCCTGGGCGTTGTAGGTGGAGTTGTTCTCGAACACGTCCTCCGTGGCCAGCACCTGGATGGTCACAGGGTCCTGCAGCGTTTCAATGTAAGAGACGGTCTCGTCGCTCAGGCCGAACAGGCCGTCGCTGGTGAGGTCGAAGGTGAGGGGGTAACGCTCGGCGATGGCCCCCGCGGCGATGTTCAGCAGCATCACCAGCAACAGCGCCAGCGCCCCCGCGATCAGGTAGACGCTCTGCACGCCGGTCTTTCGGTTGAAGATCTTTTTCACGCCGCACCTCCTTATGCGATCCTGCGTTTTTCAAAGGCGCAGCAGGTAAAGAACACGAACAGCGCGCTGACGCTGACATAGAACAGCACGTCGGAGAAATCGAAGATGCCCAGCGTGAAGTTCTGGTAGTGGGTCTGGAAGGACAGGTCGGACACAAAGCCCGCCAGCACCGAGTTGCTGATCATGCCGGCCAGCGAGTCCAGCAGCATGAGGAAGAAGCCCACGCAGAAGCCGCCGATGGCCGCGATGATCTGATTTTCGGTCAGCGCGGAGATGAACAGCCCCACCGCGATCAGCGCCATGCCCATCAGCAGAAGGCCCAGGAAGTGGCCGATGATCACGCTCCACTCCACCGCGGCAAAGGTGGACAGCACCGCCGCCTGCACCAGAGTGATGCACAGGGCGGTGAGATAGACGATGACGGCGGCCAGCATCTTGCCCATCACGATGGACAGAGTGGACACCGGCGCCATCATCAGCAGCTGGTCGGTGCGGGTGCGCCGATCCTCGCTCATCAGGCGCATGGTGAGGATGGGGATGAGGAACAGCGTTACGGTGAACAGAATGCTGAACAGCGAACGCATGTCCGTGGAGTTGCCGTAGAGGTTGTAATGGAAGAAGAAAAAGCCCGCGAACAGATAGTACACCGCCAGAAAAACATAGCCCAGCGGGGTGTCGAAGTAGGCGTTGGTCTCCCGTTTGAGGATGGCAATCATTCCTGGGGTGCCTCCTCTTCTGCAGTCTCAGTCTGCGCACCCACCAGCCGGAGGAACACATCCTCCAGGGTGACATGGGCGCTGCGGGTGCCCAGAAGGGGCAGATGGGCTTCACTAAGGACGTTGAACACGTCCCGGCGGATGTCGGCGTCCTCTTTGCCGCGGATGCGGTATTCCCAAACGCCGGGCTCGGAAAGGCCCAGCCGTTCGGCGCTCTCCACGCTGGGCGCGCGCTCCAGCGCCGCCAGCACCTGCTCCGGCTCGCCCTCGATCAGCGCCACGCAGCTGTTCTTACTCTGGATGGCGTTCTCCAGATTTTCGGGTGTGTCGTCAGCCACCAGCCGGCCCTCGTTCAGCACGATGACCCGCTCACACACCGCCTGGATCTCCGACAGGATGTGAGAGGACAGGATGACCGTGTGCTCCCTGCCCACCTGCTCGATAAGGGAGCGGATCTCGATGATCTGGGTGGGGTCGAGGCCCACGGTGGGCTCGTCCAGAATGAGCACGGCGGGCTCGCCCAGCATGGCGGCCGCAAGGCCCACCCGCTGGCGGTAGCCCTTGGAAAGGTTTTTGATGATGCGCCCGCGCACGTTGGTGACGCCGGCTTTCTCGCATACCTGCCCCAAAGCCCCCCGTCGGTCGCCCCGCAGGCCTTTGAGTTCATAGACGAAGGAGAGGAAGTCCTCCACCTTCATGTCCACATAAAGCGGCGGGATCTCGGGCAGATAGCCGATTTTTTTCTTGGCGGCCAGAGGGTCTTTCACGATGTCCACCCCGTCGATGGTCACGGTGCCGCTGGTGGCGGCAAGGCACCCGGCGATGATGTTCATGGTGGTAGACTTTCCGGCGCCGTTCAGGCCCAGAAGGCCCAGCACCTGGCCGCGCGGAACAGAAAAGCTCACGTCGTTCAGCGCCGTTTTGGCGCCGTATTGTTTTGTGAGGTGCCGCACTTCGATCATGGGCTGCGCCTCCTTTCAAAGATGCAGGTTCGGGGCTGCCCGCGCGCCGCAAGCCGGCGCGCGGGCGCTCCTGTTTTAAATGTAAGATGCGGGTCGCAATCAGACGAACTGACGCATGTAGCGGTAGCTCTGTTCGATGCCGCTCTTCACGTCCTCGAGGCTGCCCTCAAAGGCACGGTCCTCCACCTCGATGCAGGCGGGGCCGGTGTAGCGGATGTCGTTCAGCGCGGAGCAGAAAGCGCCGAAGTCCACGCCGCCCAGGCCGGGCAGCTTGGGAGAATGCCACAGGGCGGGATGAGCGAAGCGGCCGTACTCGTTGACCTTGTCCTGGTCGATCTTGATGTCCTTGAAGTGGACATGGAAGATGCGGTCCTTGAACTCATACAGGGGCTTGACATAGTCGGCGCCCAGCAGGTAGGGATGGCTGGGGTCGTAGTTCAGGCCCAGGTTCTGGGTGGGGATGAGCTCGAACATCTTGCGCCAGATGTAGGGAGTGGAGGCCAGGTTGTTGCCGCCGGGCCACTCGTCCTGGGTGTAGTACATGGGGCAGTTCTCGATGCCGATCTTCACGCCCTTCTCCTCGGCGTGGCGCACGATGGGGGTCCAGACCTTGACGTACTTCTCCAGGTTCTCTTCCACGGACTTGGTCTTGTCCTTGCCGATGAAGGTGGTGACCATGTTCACGCCCATGGCGGCGGAAGCGTCGATCAGCTTCATGATGTGGTCGATGGCCACCTGCGCGGCTTCCTCGTTGCCGTCCAGGGGGTTGGGATAGTAGGCCAGGGAGCTGATGGCCACGCCCTTGGAGGCGGCGTAGTCGGTGTAGTACTTCATCTTCTCCTCGGTGAGGGTCTCCAGGTCGATGTGGGTCACGCCCGCATAGCGCCGGGCAGCCTTGCCCTTGGGCCAGCAGCAGACCTCCACGCACTCAAACCCCACGCCCGCGGCATAGTCGATCAGTTCCTCAAAGGTCAGGGTGGGCAGGATCGCAGAAACAACGCCAAGCTTCATCATAAGGGTTTTCCTCCTTCAATGGCGCCTTTGAAAACAAAGCGCTTTTTATCACCCGCGCCGCGCGCGGTTTTCGTCGAATGACCGGTGCCTCAGACCAGGCTCACCCAGCGGCGCTCGCGGGCGCTCTCCACGATCTTCTCGCACAGGCGCATCTCACGCAGGCCGTCCTCAAAGGTGGCGTAGTCCTCGGGCTTGCCGCCGGCGATGGCGGCGTAGATCTTCTTGAAGTTCTGCTTGAAGGTGTCGGGGAAGCCTTCCACATGGCCGCCCGGATAGCTGATGACGCCCTTGGTGCCGGCGTCCAGGATGGAGGGGTCCTTCACCAGTTCGCCGTTGTCCCGCTCGCGGCGGCCGATCCACAGGGCGTTGGAGTTCTCGGAATCCCAGTGCAAGGCACAGCGGGAACCCGCCACGGACACGATCATCTGGTTCTTGCGGCCGGCGAACACCTGGCTGATGTTGCAGGAAACGCAGGCGCCGTTCTCCATATGGAACAGGACGGTGGCGTAATCCTCGGTGTTGATGGGCACTTCCTCGTAGTCCTCGGGACGCAGGGCCATGCCGGAGTAGGTGGCGATCTCCTTGGTGGGCTTTTTGCGGGTCTTGTGGAAGATGGCAAAGTCCGCCATCACCTCCACCGCCCGCAGGCCGGTGATGTACTCCACCAGGTCGATCCAGTGGGAACCGATGTCCGCGAAGGCGCGGGAGGCGCCGGTGAACTCAGGCTCCAGACGCCAGCTGTAGTCGGTGTCCAGGAACAGCCAGTCCTGCAGGTAGCCGCCGTGGACGGTGTAGATGTCGCCCACCTCGCCGCTGCGCACCATCTGGCGCATCTGATAGGCCATGGGGTAGAAGCGGCAGTTGAAGTTCATGGCGTTCACCAGGCCCTTCTCCTTGGCGTAAGCCTGCAGCTTCTCCGCCTCTTCCACAGAGCAGGTCATGGGCTTTTCGCACACGACGTTCACGCCCCGCTCCATGGCGTACATGGCGATTTCGTAATGGGTGCTGTTGGGAGTGCAGATATGAACGCAGTCCAGCTGCTCGTTGTCGATCATATCCTTGTAGTTGGTGTACGCATGGGGAACATACAGCGCGTCGGCCTTTTCCTGGGCGCCGGCTTCGTCCGCCAGGGCAACGACCTCCACGTTGCCCAGACGGCGCAGCTGCTCGATGTGCACCGCACCGATGAACCCAACGCCAACCACGCCAGCCTTCAGTTGTTTCATGTGTAACTACTCCTTTCAATGGGGCTTTGCGCCCGCTGCATCCATCCTTTCCCCGTTGCGGGGCCGCGCGTTTCATAAAAACAGGCAGGTACAAAACAGGGCAAAAGGCCGTGAACGTACCTGCACAAACGGAACTGCGCGCGGTTGTTTTAAGCCGGCCGGAATGTCGGTCCGCGTCATCGCCGGCAGAACGAACATTTTATCCAGTGGCCTTACAAATTTCTTGTTCTAATTATACAATAACCACGTTCAACGTCAACGCATTGCCCGCAACTTTGTATTAAAACACAAGAGTGTTAAAAACCTTTTGTGCAACATTCCGTTTAAATGTGAATTTTTTTGCAAAAATTTGAAAGGCCTCCACGCAAACGCGCAGAGGCCTTTTTATGTGTTCAGATTTGCGCAGCGGGAACCCGGCAAACCAGCGCCGAAGCGCCGCCGGCAAGCTTCCATTCGCCGCTGCCGGCGGGCAAAAACAGGCTGTCGCCCTTGCGCACCGTCAGCGTTTCGCCGCCGCAGGAAAGGCCGCCCTCGCCGTCGGTGATGAGCAGGCTGGTGAAAGAATCTTCATCGCAAACACCCTCGGCGCTGCCCTGCACCGCGTCCGCCGTGAAGTACTCACAGGCCGCCAGATGCCCGCCGAAGTCCCGGGGCTGGGGCGGGGCGCACTGGGTCACTTCCAGCGCCTGGGCCACATGCAGCTGCCGGGGCTTGCCGTCCGCGCCCACGCGGCCGTAGTCGTAGACCCGATAGGTGACGTTGGAGTTCTGCTGAATCTCCGCGATAACGATTCCCTTGCAGATGGCGTGCAGTGTGCCCGCCGGAATGAAGAACACGTCTCCCTTCTTCACCGGGGCGGCGTTCAGCACCTCGGTGAGGGTGTTGTTCTCGATGCGGGTCTTATATTCCTCTTTGGTGATGGGGTGCTTGAAGCCGTAGTAAAGGAAGGCGTTCGGCTCTGCTTCCAGCACGTACCACATCTCGGTCTTGCCGTACTGGCCCTCGTGCTCCAGGGCATAGGCGTTGTCCGGGTGCACCTGGATGGACAGATCGCCTTTCGCGTCGATGAACTTGGTGAGGATGGGGAAATCCTCGAACCGGGCGCAGTGTTTGCCCAGCACTTCCCTGCCGTGCTTTTCGATATACTCCGGCAGGGTCAGCTCCGCGTCGGGGCCGTTTTCCACCACGCTGGGGCCGTCCGGGTGGCAGGAGAGCACCCAGGCCTCCGCCAGCGGATTCAGCTCCGAGGGGATGTTGTATTCCTCCCGCAGCTTGCTGCCGCCCCAAAGATAATCCTTGCAGGCGGGCTTCAGTTTCAGAATGGGCATGGGAACATCGCTCCTTTTCCGGCGTTGTTTTTCTGCCCACTATTGTAGCACACCGGCGACCGAAATCAATCCCGGCAAGCCTCGCCCGCGGGGATGGTGCGCACCCCGAAGGTGAAATAGAGGATGTGGAACACCCACACCGCTCCCAGCACGATGCGCCCGATGAGCACGGCATGCATCATGGCAAAGCCCACGGCCATGAGCAGGGTCACGGTGACCATGATGCGCAGTTTGGTTTTGCGGGTCATGCCCTTGCCCGCCACATAGTCCGCCAGATTCTCCCGGTAAAGGCGGGTGTTTTTGAACCAGGCGTCCAACTTTTCGCTGCTTTTTCCAAAGCCGAAGGCCGCCAGCAAAAGGAACGGAAATGCGGGCAGCAGCGGCAGCACCGCTCCCACAGCCCCCAGGGCGAGGCCCAGAAAGCCCAGGGCCAGATACATCGCTTTTTTCAGTTTCATCAGACACTCTCCTGTCGTTTTTTCTCCCGGCGGCTCTCAATGAGATGCCGCACCGCCGCCACCGGGTGCACAAACAGCATCCGGGGCCCGGCGAAGCGCATGACTTCCCGTATTTTCTGCCGCATTTCCGGGCGGTAGCAATGGACCTTGCAGTTGGAGCAGAAGGTCTTGGT
This sequence comes from Candidatus Allofournierella merdipullorum, assembly GCF_048426865.1. Classification (NCBI taxonomy): domain Bacteria; kingdom Bacillati; phylum Bacillota; class Clostridia; order Eubacteriales; family Oscillospiraceae; genus Allofournierella; species Candidatus Allofournierella merdipullorum. The sequence goes on along the minus strand of NZ_DBFNWJ010000053.1, from coordinate 15,134 downwards.
CTCCATAAAAGGGCAGCAGTCGCTGCGCCGGCAGGCGTACTCCAGCAGTGCCTCACATTCGGGGCAAAGGCCCTTGCGTGTGCCGTGCTTTTTGCGGCAGTAGAGGGCGATCATCGCCCCCACCATCTCCTTTTCCCGCTGCCGTTTGCTCTGCACATCCATCAGCTCAGTCTCCCCCGCTCCACGCTCACCACCCGGTCGGCGATGCGCAGGGTGCTGCGCCGGTGGCTCACCAGCACCACCGTTCGGCCCGCGCTCTCCTTGCCCAGCGAGCGCAGGATGACCGCCTCGTTCAGGCTGTCCAGGTTGCTGGTGGGTTCGTCCAGCAGCAGGAAAGGCGCGGCGTGGAGGAAGGCCCGGGCCAGGCCCAGCCGCTGGCGCTCGCCGCCGGAGAGGGTCTCGCCCAGCTCGCCCACCGGGGTATCGTAGCCCCGGGGCAGGCTTTGGATGAACTCGTGTACCGATGCCTTTTTACAGGCGGCCTCGATCTCCGCGTCGGTGGCGTCGGGCTTTGCCAGCCGCAGATTGCTGCGAATGGAGTCCCGGAAGAGGTGGGTCTCCTGGGTGACATAGGCCTCCATGGCCCGCAGGTCGGCGGTGTTCACCCCGTCGATGGGCCGGCCGGAGATCTCCACTTTGCCCTGCTGCACCTGCCAGAAGCGCATGAGCAGCTTGAGCAGGGTGGATTTGCCGCTGCCGCTGCGGCCCACCACGCCGATGACGCTGTGCTCCGGGATGTCCAGCGACAGATCGTCCAGAATGCGCTCGTCGCCGTAGGAGAAGGTCACCTTCTCCGCCTTTGCACCGGCAAAAGCGGTGGGCGCGCAGCCCTCCACCTCCGCCGTGACGGGGGTCTCCTCCAGGATGTCCAGCACCCGGTTGCCGGCGGCAAAGGTGCTCTGCAGGCCTGCGCCCAGATTGGCCAGGGCCACCACCGGCCCGAAGGAACTCATCAGCGCCACGGTGGCCACCGCCGCGCCGGCAAAGTCCAGCCGGCCGTTCATGCACAGCAGCGCCGCCGCAAAGAGCATCGCCAGGTCAAAGCCGAGGATGAGGCTGTTGGTGGCGGCGGTACCCACCGCCGCGGCCCGTTTCATCCGCTTTTCGTGGCCGGCCAGCTCGCCGGTGCGGCGTTCCATCTCCGCCAGCCGGCGCTCGCCCGCGCCGTACTGCAAGATCTCCGGCAGACCGCGCAGGCTGTCCAGCACAAAGGCGGACAGCTCCCCCGACCGGCGGCGGAACTCCATGCCCGCGCTGCCGGAGGCCCGCGCTGCGGCCAGCGGCGTGAGCACGCCCACCGTCAGCCAGGCGGCCAGGGCGACAAGGCCCAGCAGCGGATGGATGGCGCCGATGAAAACCGCCATGCCGGCGCAGAAGAGCACCGCGATGGCCACCGGCGAGATGGTGTGGGCGTAGAACACTTCCAGCAGCTCGATATCGCTGGTGATGACGGCGATCAGATCGCCCTTGTCCCGGCCTTCCAGTTTGGCGGGGGCAAGCCGCCGCAGGGCGGCGAACACCTTGTCCCGCAGAAGGGCCAGCAGCTTGAAGGCGATGTAGTGGTTGCAGGCCTGTTCGCCGTAGCGCAGCAGGCCCCGGGCCATCGCCATCACCGCCGCGGCAATGAAAAGAGCCGGCAGGGGCAGCGGGCCGCCCAGGCCCAGCACCCGCAGAAGGCCGAACACGCCGAAGATGGTGATGAAAGCCGCGCACAGATGCCCCGCAAGGCCCATCAGGATGGCCAGCACCATCCGGCCCGTAAGAGGCTTTACCAGCCCGATGAGCCGGGCCATCACGGCAAAGCCGCTTCGCTCTTTGTTCATACCGCGTCCTCCCTTTTGTACTGTTCCAGTTCCTGCTGGGCGTTCCACAGCCGGGCGTAAGCCCCGCCCCGGGCCAGCAGGTCGGCATGGCTGCCCTCCTCGGCCACACGGCCGTTCTCCATGACGTAGAGTTTGTCCGCGCCGGCCACGTTGGCCAGACGGTGGGAGATGAGGATGACCGTCTTAGTCTTTGCCAGCTCGGTGATGCGGGCCATGATGTCGTTTTCGCTCTCCACGTCGATGTTGGAGGTGGCCTCGTCAAAGATGTAAACGGGGCTGTCGTGCAGCAGCGCCCGGGCCAGCGCAAGGCGCTGGCACTGGCCGCCGGAAAGGTTCGAGCCCTTCTCCGCCACCGGGGCGTTCAGGCCCCCTTCCGCCCGCACAAAGTCCGCCAGGTTCACCTGCTCCAGCGCCTGCCAAAGGGCTTCGTCCGGCGCGTCGGGCCGGGCCATGCGCAGGTTCTCCGCCACGGTGCCCTTGAACAGGTAGCTGTTGTGGGAGATATAGGTAATATGCCGGGCCAGGGCCGCCTCGTCGATGTCCGCCAAAGGCCGCCCGCCCACCGTGACGCTGCCGCCGTTCGGGCTGCGCCGGCCGGTAAGCAGCGAGGCCACGGTGGACTTGCCGCAGCCGGACTCGCCCACCACCGCGCAAAAGCTGCCGGCGGCAAACTCCATGGTCACGCCACGCAGCACCGGGCGGTCCGCCTCGTAGGCAAAGGCCGCGTCCCGCAGGGCGATGCCACCCTCGGCAGGGGCTTTCCCGCCGCCCGCCGCAGGTTCCGGCAGATCCAGCAAACGGAAGATGCGCTCCGCCGCCGCCATGCCGTTCATGGCCACATGGAAGAAGCTGCCCAGCAGCCGCATGGGCAGAAAGAACTCTGCCGCCAGCAGGATGATGAACAGCGCCCCCGCCAGGCTCACCTGCCCGGCGGCAAAACGGCTCACCGCCAGGGCCATGCCCGCCGCGGCGCCGCCGTAGGCGATGAGGTCCATGATGGTGATGGAGTTCAGCTGCATGGTAAGCACCTTCATGGTAATGCGGCGAAACTGCTCCGCCTGCTCGTTCATCTCGGCGTGTTTCTGGGCGTCCGCGCCGTAGATTTTCAAGGTGGTCAGACCCTGCAGGTTTTCCAGAAAGGTGTCGCCCAGGGCTGTGTACTGCCCCCAGTAGCGGCCCAGCAGCTTTTTGGCCCAGGTCTGCACCGCCGCGATGGACACCGGGATCAGCGGCACACACACCAGCAGCACCACGGCGCTCGTCAGATCCACCGGCGCCAGCACCGCGAACAGGGTCAGCGGCGCCAGCATGGCGTAGAAGAACTGGGGCAGATACTGGCCGAAGTAAATCTCCAGCTGGTCCACCCCTTCCACCGCCACCTGCACGGCCTCGCTGGTGTTCACCTGCTGCCGGCCCGCTGTTCCCAGCCGCAGCAGCTTTTCATAGATAAGGCGGCGGAGTTTAGCCTTCACCGCCCGGCTGGACCTCCAGCTCATATTGGCGGAAGCCATCGTGCAGCCAAAGCGCACCGCCAGCGCGGCGGCGGCCAGCGCACCCAGTTTGAAAAGGTCGGCCGGCGCGGCCGTGCCCATCCACAGCGCTGCCAAAAGGCGGCAGATGGCCCCGGTGAGCAGGATGTTCGCCGCCAGCGACACCCACTGGAAGGCCACTCCCGCCGCCACATATTTTTTGCTCTCGCTGACCATGCCGATCAGCCGCTTGTTGATCATTCTCTTGCTCCCCTCTGCGCTCTTTCTTTGTTCGTTAGTTTTAACTAACCTCATCCCAAGAAAATAAGTTAGCCTCCGCTAACCACAATACAGAATACCACAACGGTTTTCCGTTTGTCAAGAAAAAAGGCAGGAAGGGCAAAATGAGAGGCGTGCCTCACATTTGCCCTGTCGGCAGGCAGACCACCAGCCGGAAATCCCCCTGCTCCTCCCCCGCCTGCAACGTGCCGCCGCACCGCTGGGCGATCTCCCGCATACCGGGGATGCCGAAACCGTGGGCAGTGCGGTCCGGCTTGGTGGTGGCAAGGTCCGGGGCCACCGGCCCGGCAACGGGGTTTTCCACCTGCAGCATGAACAGGCCTTTGTCCTGCCGGCAGCGCAGCCGCACCCAGGGGTCGGGGCAGCGTGCCGCGGCCTCCCGGGCGTTGTCCAGCGCGTTGCCCAAAAGGGCGCACAGGTCGGTATCCGTCAGCGGCAGCGACAAAGGCAGCTGCGCCTTGAAATCGGCCCGAACGCCCGCCTGTTCCAGCTCCGCCGCCTTCACCGCAAGCACCACGTTGGCCGCTTCGTTCTCGCAAAAGCGCACCGGCCCCTGCAGGCCCTCCTGGCGGCCCAGTTCGTCCAGATAGGCGCAGGCCTCCGCCCACTGCTGCCGGTCCAGCAGACCGCCCAGCACCGTGAGGTGGTTGCGCAGGTCGTGGCGCAGCTGGCGCACCTGGCTCTCCCGTGCGCGCAGGGACTGATAATAGGCCTCCCGCAGAGAGGCCAGCCGCCGGGCCTGTTCCAGCGCCTCATGCTCGGCCAGAACGGTGATGGAGAAGAGCAGCAGCACCGAGGTGACCAGCGCCACCGGCAGCACCGCAAGTCCCATCTTCAGAGCGAGGGTGTCCAACTGGGGCGCATGTTCTTCCCAGCCGGTGAGCAGCACCACCGCCGCCAACGAACACAGCGGCATGGCGGCAAGCCCCAGCACCAGCCGCCACAGCCGGGGCGAAAGGCTCATCGGCTGCTCCGGCAGGCGTTTTTTCAGCGCCAGCCATATTCCTGTCAGTACCGCGGCCCGCAGCAAAAGGGCAAACACATCGCTGGTGAATCCGCCCCAGAGCACCTCCGCCGCGTAGTTGTCGACGAGGGCGCTCAGCGACATGATAAGGCAGAAGAAGATGACCGCCACCGCCAGCCGTCCCGCCGCATCGCCCCGGGTGCAGAGCAAAAACGCCGCCAGAAACACCGGCAGCGCATAAAGCAGGTTCGGGTCTCCCACCCAGATGGGCAGGCTGCCCATGTAGCCCAGGCCCAGCAGCATCAGCGTCTTTTGCCACCGGCGGCCCCGCAGGTCGGCAAAGGGGCGGCAGAGCAGAAAGGCGGGCGTGCCGATGCAGGCGGAGCACCCAAGGCTCAACAGGATCAGGAGCAATCCATCCATAGGTCAGTCCTCCAGTTCCGCCCGGGCCATGGCCAGCAGCGCCGTCTGCCGGCAGGAGCGGCTCACCGGCAGCGAAGCGCCTCCGTCGAGATACACCTCCGCGCCCTCCAGCCGTTCCACCGCCGCCGCCCGCACCAGATACCGCTGATGCACCCGCACAAAGCCCGGCCCCAGCTGGGCGGCCACATCGTCCAGCTTGCCGTAGAAAGTATATTCCCGGTCCCTCGTCACGCAGGTCACCTGCCGCCGGTCGGAGGAAAAATAGCATATTTTTTGCAGCGGGATGCGGTAATACACCTCGCCGCTGCGGCAGACAAAGGCACGCTCCAGTTCCCGGCACAGCGCCGCCCCGGCCCGGTCCAGCATTTCTTCCAGCGCCTCGGGAGCCGGTGGCTTGAGCAGGTAGCCCAGCGCCCCCACGCCGTAGCCGTCGAACACCCGGTCGGCGTGGCCGGTGACAAACACGATCTGCAGCCCCTCGTCCGCTGCCCGCAGCCGCCGGGCGGTCTCGATGCCGTCCACCTCGCCCATCTCCAGGTCCAGAAACACCAGGTCCAGTTCCCCTGCGTGGCTCTCCAGCCAGCGCAGCAGGTTTTCCCCGGCGGAAAATTCAAAAAACGCGGCGGCGGTGCGTCGTTTTTCCACCGCGCGTTCCAGCGCGGCCCGCAGCACCAGCCGGGCGTCGTATACGTCGTCGCAGATGCCGATGCGAAGCACGGCTCTCCCCCCTTCCGGCCTTTCTGCGGGTATTGTACCACGGAGCAGCCCCCCGCGCCAAACCAAACTTGACGGCAAAAGCGCCAAATTTTACACGCCGCGGCCATGCCGCGCAAAAGCTGCCCTTTGCCGGGCCGAAAATGACCGGCCCGTTTGCCCCTGCGGGCCGGGCGGACTACTCTTGAAGCAGAGGGCTCCCGGCCCCGGAAAGGACGGAACGCAATATGCTCACGGTGAAAAACCTTTACAAATCCTATCAGGTGGGGAAAAACCGCTTCGACGTGCTCTGCGGGGTGGACCTGGCGGTGAGAAAAGGCGAGTTTGTGGCGGTGATGGGGCCCTCCGGCTCCGGCAAGACCACCCTGCTCAACTGCATCTCCTGCTACACCCCCGCCGACTCCGGCAGCATTCTGCTGGACGGAGTGGAGCTTGCCCGGCTGAAGGAGGACGAACTGGCCGAAGTGCGCAACCGCAAACTGGGCTTTGTTTTTCAGGATTTTCTTTTGCTGGACGGCCTCTCGGTGCGGGAGAACATCCTGCTGCCGGCCATCCTGAGCGGGAACATCAACAGCACCGCCGAGGCCCGGGCAGATCAGCTGTGCGACGTGTTCGGCATCAGCGCCATCCGCGACAAATATCCTGCCGAGATCTCCGGCGGCGAAAAGCAGCGCACGGCGGTGGCCCGGGCGCTCATCAACCACCCGCTGCTGGTGCTGGCGGACGAACCCACCGGCAATCTGGACTCCAAATCCGCCCGGGCGGTGATCGGCACCTTTGAACAGGCCCGGCAGGCGCTGGGGGCCACCATCTTCATGGTGACCCACGACTCCTACGCCGCCTCCCACTGCGACCGGGTGGTCATTTTGCAGGACGGCCGGGTGCGCCGCACGCTGGAAAAAGGCGGCATGGAGCGGGGCGCCTTTCAGGACGCGCTGCTGGACGTCATCCGGGAAATGGGAAAGGAGTGAGCGGAGTGAACAGCTTTACTTCCGTGTGGGCGCGGCTGCGCAGCCGGGGCCGCAGCCGCTACGCTCTTTTGGCCGGGTGCTGCTTTTTCTCCACTCTGCTCATCACCGCCTACGCCTTCATGATGCGCGCGCCCACCATCCTCGAGGTGCTGCCGGAAGGGGGCGACAGCCGCAAGCAGATGGACATGATCTTTGTGCTGGCGGTGCTGGGCTGCGGGGTGTTCACCGCCTACGCCGCCGGGCTGTTTCTGCGTCAGCGCTCCCGGGAAACAGGGGTGTTCCTGGCGCTGGGGGCCAGCCGGGCGCAGGTGCAGTCGCTGCTGCTTCCGGAATTGTGCATGCTGGGGCTGGCGTCCTGCGGAGCGGGAGCCGTTCTGGGCGCGCCGCTGGCCTTCGGGCTGTGGCAGCTGTTCCGCGCCTTTGTGGTGGACAGCAGCGAAATGCTCCTGCGTTTTGACTTCAAAGCGCTGGTCTGGCCGCTGGCCTTTGCCCTTTACACCGTGCTCATGCTGCTGTGGCTGGGGCGGCGCTCGGTGCGCAAGGCCAGCATCATGGAGGTTGTGCGCCAGAGCCACACCGCCGAGCCGGTGCGGGCGGTGCCCCGCCGGTACGGCTGGCAGGGCATACTGCTGACGGTGGCAGGCTGTCTGTGCGGCTACCTTGTGCCCACCATCTGTGTGCGATGGCTGCACTGGTATGCCCCCTCTTTTTTCACCGCGCCCTTTTACCTCCCGGCTCTGGCGGGGCTGTACATGATGCTGCTGCACACGGTGGCCAACGGCTGGGGCCGGAAAGCCCTTTGGCACCGGGACATTCTCTCGGTCTCCATGATGCGTTTTGAGGGGCGTCAGACCGTGCGTAACATGCTGGTGATGACGGTGCTCATCGGCGGGGCGTGCTTCGCGGGATTCTACGCGCCCATGCTGGGCACCGGCTCCATGATGAGCTACGACGCGCGTCCGGTGGATTTTGCCTTCCATTACCGGGCCGACCAGGATATGCCGCAAAAGGACGAAGTGCTGGCGCTGGCCGGAGAGTACGGCGTAGAGGTGACCCGCTGGGCTGAAACGCCCATGGTGCGCCTGGGGGTGGACGGCGAGCATCAGGTGGAGACCGAGGGCCCGCTGGGCACCACCTGGGAGGCAGTGTACAGCGAGCTGGATTCCTCGGCGCTGTTTTTGCCCGAGAGCGGCTGGAACGCCCTCACCGGCGAGAGCGTGGACATCGCTCCTGGGCAGGCCGCGGCGGTGCTGGACGCTTCCGGCAGCAGCCAGGGCAGGTTCGACTCCTCCATCGGTCTGGTGACCAACACTGTCACCGGCGAAAGCCGGTCCGTCAGCGCCGCCGCGCCGTTGTGCCACGACATGCTGTTCGGGTACTTTGTGCTGGACGACGGCGACTGGGCCGCGATGACCGCCGGCCTGCCCGGCGACTGGCGGGAGGAAATGGTCTTTTTTGACGTGGCGGAAGGCGGCGATGAATACGCCTTTGCCAAAGCGCTCTTCAATGAGATCGTGGACCGCTCCGGCCCGGAGGTAGCTCTGCACAGCAGCTGGGACCCGGTGGTGCGCCAGCGTTACATCGAAGAGGAGGGCTCCTATTTTCTGGACCGGGAGTCCCTCTTGGCCAACGGCGAGACCGCCATCGACTATTCCCTGCGGGATAGCTCCGAGTTCCGTCTCTTCTGGCAGTATATGCCCCAGTTCCGCGTGCTGGACAAGGCGGACTTCGTGCGCACGCTGGCGGTGTTCCTGATCCTGTTCATCTTCATCTGCATCGTCTGTTTCGCGGCTGCGGCGGTCATCGGCTTTGTGCGCAGCCTCACCATCGCGCTGGAGAACCGCCGGGTCTACGAGGACCTGCGCCGTCTGGGTGCTTCCAGGGGCTGGATGCGGCGCTCGGCCCGCAGCCAGGTGCGGCGGGTGTTCACCGTGCCGGCCGCCGCGGGCATCGGGCTGATCTACATATTCTATGGCATGATCATGTTCTTCAACGATGGCCGGCTCTCCGCCGGGGAACTGGCAGGCCTCGGCAGCTGTCTGCTTCTCATTGCCGTGGTGGCCGCAGCGCTCTGGGGCGTGTACCGGCTGGCGGTGCGGGGCGTGTTCCGTGTGCTGGAGCTGTGACCGGCGTTGACAACCCGCTCCCGGCGTGGGATACTTGTGTCATATATGAAGGAAGGAGCTGTCCCCATGACACAAAGCCAAACCGCCTGGCCGGCGCGGTATTACGAGGAATTCGACGCGGAAAAGCGCCGCTGGATGCTGGAGGAAACCATAGCCATCGGCGAGGGCGACGCGGTGGAGAACGAGCTGCGCCGCAGATTGTGGGATGCGCGCTATGTGCGCCCGCGCAAAAACGCTCCTTTGGCCGACCGGTATGTCGCCCTCTGGCTGGGGCTGGACCGCTGGCGCAAGCTGGGCCTTGCACCCCGGCAGGTGCGCGCCGCCGAAAAGGAGCTTCGGGAGACGGCCGCTCTGCTGCTGCCGGAAGCGACCCGCACAGACCCCGGCCGCACGCTGCTGCACTGTGAGCTGGTGCATGCGGTGCGGCTATATCTAAAGACCTGCACCGAGAGCAGCTACGGCACCACGCTGATGGGTCTGATGCGGATGAAAAACGAGCAGCTCATTGAAAAAGCCGCGGCGGAAACGGCGGAGGTCACTGTGCTGGTGCCCCGCTGGGCAGGTGTGGAGGAAGCGTTCGCGCCTCTGGCCCCCGCCGCCCGGGAGGCGTTCACGCTGGTTTTCCCGGATGGCGGCGAAGCGCTGGAACGCGCCTTCGCCCGGTGCGCGCAGGGCAAATAAAAAAGCGAGGCAGGGCCCCGGCGGGGGCTCTGCCTTTGTTTGTGTGCTGGGTGACGTCATCACAGAAGAACGTCACATTTTGGGGTATACTAAATTCAAACAAAGGAAAGGAGCTGACCGGTATGGCAGCCATGAACATAAACGCGGAACAATTCAAGCAGAGTGTGGCGGGGGACAAGCCCCTGCTGGTGGACTTCTGGGCGCCCTGGTGCGGCTACTGCCGGCGCATCGGCCCCGCCTATGACCAGATCGCCGGGGAATATTCCGACCGGCTGACCGTGGCCAAGGTGAACATCGACGAGGACGGCCAGCTGGCGAAGGACGCCGGCGTGGAGGTCATCCCCACCCTGGTGCTCTACCGGGACGGCAAGGTGCTTGGTTCCATCGTCGCCCCCGATTCCAAGGCAGCCATCGACCGGTTCATCCGGGAGACGCTGGAGCAGTAAGGAGACAGTGAACATGAGCGGGACCCATGTGTATGATATGATCGTGGTGGGCGGCGGCCCGGGCGGTTACACCGCCGCCCTCTACGCCGCCCGGGCCGGGCTGGACACGCTGGTGCTGGAAAAGCTGTCAGCGGGCGGGCAGATGGCTCTGACCGACGTCATCGACAACTACCCCGGCTACGAGGACGGCATCGACGGCTTCACGCTGGGAGAAAAGATGCAGCAGCAGGCGCAGCGGTTCGGCGCAAAGACCGAGTACGCCCAGGTGGAGCGGGCGGACCTGACCGCCTCCCCCAAGGTGCTGCACACCAGCGAGGGCGATTTTTACGCCCGCACCGTGGCGCTGGCCACCGGGGCCGACCCCCGGCAGCTGGGGCTGGAACACGAGGCCGCCCTCACCGGCCGGGGCGTGGCTTACTGCGCCGCCTGCGACGGCATGCGCTACAAGGGCAAGACCGTTGTGGTGGTGGGCGGCGGCAACTCCGCCGCCGAGGACGCCCTGCTGCTGAGCCGCATTGCCGAAAAGGTGATCCTCGTCCACCGGCGGGACATCCTGCGGGCCACGAAGGTCTATCACCAGCCGCTGATGCAGGCGAAAAACGTGGAGTTCCGTTGGAACAGCACCGTTGCCGAACTGCTTCATGACGACAAACTCACCGGCGTGAAGCTGCGGGATGTGAACACCGGCGAAGAGACTGTTCTGCCCTGCGACGGGGTGTTCATCAGCGTGGGCCGCAAGCCCGCCACCCAACTGGCCGAGGGCCAGCTGGAGCTGGACGCGGGCGGCTACATCGTGGCGGACGAGACCACCAGGACCAGCGTGCCCGGCGTTTACGCTGTGGGCGACGTGCGCACGAAGCTGCTGCGGCAGGTGGTCACCGCGGTGGCCGACGGGGCCATGGCGGTACACATGGCCGAGGAATATCTGGCGAGCGGCATTTGAACGTTTTCACAGCACACCGCGGGGGGCCGCGGTGTGTTTTCTTTTGCCCCGATTGCCAGACGGAGCCGCCCGTGCTATGATGAAGCTGCGGGCGGCAAAGCCGGCCCGCAAAAACCGCCGGGAGGGAGAGCCGCATGGTCATTCTGATCGCGGGGGCGTCTCACACGGGAAAGACCGTCCTCGCCCAAAAACTCGTGAAGCGGTACGGCTGCTTTTGCATTTCCATCGACCACCTGAAGATGGGCCTCATCCGCAGCGGCCGCACCGACCTGACCCCCTTGAGCCGCGATTGTGAGCTGACGAACCTGCTGTGGCCGGTGGTGCGGGAGATGGTCAAGGCCGCCATTGAGAACGGGCAGGATCTGATCGTGGAGGGCTGCTACATCCCCTTCGACTGGGCAAAGGATTTTCCGGAGGAATACCGCGCCCACATCCGGTACCGCTGCCTGGTGATGAGTGAAGACTACATCCGCGCCCATTACCGGGACATTCTGGCCCATGCCAACGACGCGGAGCAGCGAATGTGCGACGACTGCACGCAGGAAGACCTGCTTTGGGACAACGCCCGGGCGCTGGAGGCCTGCCGCAAATACGGCGCGGAATACATCCTCATCGACGGGAACTATCAGGTAGACTTTTAAAGGAAGGAGGCGGCCCCCGTGCCCCTGCGCATCGTGCGAAACGACATCACCACCATGAGGGTGGACGCCATCGTCAACGCCGCCAACGAGAGCCTGTTGGGCGGCGGAGGGGTGGACGGCGCCATCCACCGGGCCGCCGGGCCCGAACTTCTGGCCGAATGCCGCGGTCTGGGCGGCTGCAAAACGGGCCGGGCCAAAATCACCAAGGGTTACCGCCTGCCCGCAAAATACGTCATTCACACCGTGGGCCCTGTGTGGCAGGGCGGCAGCCACGGCGAGCGGGAACTGCTGGCCGGGGCTTACCGCGCCTCGCTGGACCTGGCGCTGGAGCACGGCTGCCGAACGGTGGCGTTCCCCCTCATTTCCGCCGGGGCCTACGGCTACCCCAAAGACCGGGCGCTGAAAACCGCCGTGGACGTGATCGGGGATTTTCTTCTGGCTCACGATATGACCGTCTATCTGGTCATCTTTGACCGGGCGGCCTTTTCCATCGGAGAAAAGCTCTTTGCCGACATCGCCGCCTACATCGACGACCGCTATGTGGAGCAGCACACCAGCCCCCGGGAAGAGGAATACCGCCGGGCCGCGGCCTTTGCGGCTGCTCCGATGGCGATGCCCGCCGGGCTGGACGAGGCGCTGGACCGGCTGGACGAGAGTTTTTCCCAGATGCTGCTGCGCAAAATCGACGAAAAGGGCATGACCGACGCCCAGTGTTACAAAAAGGCCAACATCGACCGCAAGCTGTTTTCCAAGATACGCTCGGACATACACTACCGCCCCTCCAAGCCCACCGCCATGGCCTTTGCCGTCGCGCTGGAACTGCCGCTGGCCGAGGCCCGGGAGCTGCTGGAAAAGGCGGGTTTTGCCTTCTCCCACGCCAGCCGGTTCGACATCATCGTGGAATATTTCATCGCCCACCAGAACTACGATATTTTCCAGATCAACGAAGCTCTGTTCGCCTTTGACCAGAGCCTGCTGGGCGGCTGAGCCCGGAAAGGAGAGTCCCATGCCCCGCACTGATGTGACACAGATGCCCTTTTCGACCCTCTATCCCCTGCTGGTGAACAAGGCCGTGAAGAAGGGCCGCACCCGGGAGGAAGTGGACCGGGTGACCGCCTGGCTCACCGGCTATTCGCCGGAAGAACTCGCCCGCCTGGAGCAAAGCCGCATAACCTACGGCGACTTTTTCCGGAATGCTCCCGCCATGAACCCCGGCCGTGCCCTTATCACCGGCAAGGTGTGCGGCGTGCAGGTGGAGACCATCGAGGACCCGCTGATGCAGGCGATCCGCCAGCTGGACAAGCTGGTGGACGAACTGGCCAAGGGCCGCCCCACGGAAAAGATCCTGCGCGCATAAATGTCGCCCACCGGGCGACCAACCACAAACGAAAGCCCCCTATACTGTGTTTGTAAGCAAATCACAGTACAGGGGGTTTTGTTATGAAAAAAGATTTGACCGAACTGGTATTCATTCTGGACCGCAGCGGCTCCATGCAGGGGCTGGAAAGCGACACCATCGGCGGGTTCAATTCCCTGCTGGAAAAGCAGAAACGGCAGCCCGGCGAGGCTCTGGTCTCCACCGTTCTCTTTGACAGTCAGAGCGAAGTCCTCCACGACCGGGTGCAGCTGAGCTCCGTCCGCCCCATCACTGACCGGGACTACTTCGTTCGGGGCTGCACCGCCCTGCTGGACGCGGTGGGCGGCGCCATCCGCCACATTGGGAACATCCACAAGTACGCCCGGCCCGAGGACGTGCCGGAGCACACCCTGTTCTTGGTCATCACCGACGGCATGGAAAATGCCAGCCACCGCTACACCGCCCGCCAGGTGCGGGAGATGATCCTGCGGCAAAAGGAGCGGTATGGCTGGGAGTTCCTTTTTTTGGGCGCCAACATCGACGCGGTGGAAACGGCGGGTGACCTCGGCATCGGCGCCGACCGGGCGGTGAACTACCGCTGCGACAGCGCGGGCACCCGTTTGAACTACGATGTGGTGAGCCAGGCGGCCTCTGCCGTCCGCAGCAGCGTCCCGCTGAACGCCCACTGGAAAGACGCCATCGAACAGGATTTTCATAACCGGCAAAAGAAATAACAAAAGCCTCCGGCAGCCGCAGCGCAGCGGGGCCGGAGGCAACACCATTATTTCTTTTCCACCGGGAGCCAGACCTCGCAATAGTATTCCTGGTCCTGCGTGCTCTGTTCGAACTTGCTGGCGTCCGTGTACATTTCCACGTTGATCCCCGCCGCGATCTTGTAATCAGGGTTCGTGGGCAGCCACTGGGAGAAGATCTGCTGGTTCAGCACCTGCAGCGCCTGGGGCATTTTGCCGGTGCAGGGGAACACCGCCCAGGTGTGGGCCGGGATGGTGCGGGTGGTAAAGCCGACGGGCACCTCGCCGGCGGGGTCATAGTTGTCGGCAATGAGATATTCGAACTCGTTGCCTCCCATGCTCTCGTCCAGATTGATGCCGTACATCCCGCGCACCACCTTGCCGCCGCCCTCTGCGAAGTGCTCGGCCCAGAACCGGGGCACTGCTGCGGCGCCCTCCTCATATTTAAAGGTCTTTGCCCGGCAGAGAACGGTGAACGCCTCTTTTTTCATGATTTTGCAATCCATGTTTTGACCACCTTCCAATGTCACTTTGATCCGAAGCGGCGCAAAGGAACGAACCGCGCCTCCGCTTTTTCGCAGCGCGGCAGGTGTGAGCCCATGGAAGCGGGCGAACGCTTTGGTGAAGCTGTCCGGCGAGTCGTAGCCGAACTCCAGCGCAATGTCGATGATCTTCCGGTCCGTCGTGAGGACCTCCAGCCCGGCGGCGGAAAGCCGACGCTGGCGGATATAGTCGCCCACCGTCATGCCGCACAGCATGGCAAAACCCTTTTGGAAATAAAAGGGCGACAAGGCTACCTGCCGCGCGATGTCCCCGATGGTCAGCTCCTCCCGGAGATGGTCTTCGATGTACCGGATCGCCCGATGAATGCTTTCCACCCAATCCATTCGGTCACACCTTCCTTCTGGCACCAGCATACATCAAAGCGCCGGTCCCTGCCCGATTTTTTGTGTCCGGGTCTGTCTGCTATCGCTTGAGGGTGAACTCCTGCACCGGGCAGCCAAACTCCTCCCCCAGCCGCCCCTCCGAAAAGCCAAGGCGTTTGTAAAAGGCCTGGGCGGCGGCTCCCCGCGGGTCGCCCTCCCGGTAGGTGGTCACGGCGACGTCTTTTCCCTCGTCCATCTGCGCCAGCATGGAGGACACCAGTCTCTCTCCAATGTGCTGCCTGCGGCAGGCCGGGTCCACCGCCAGAAAGCACAGCGCACCGGCTTCCTTCGAGAACAAAAGCGCGCCCACAAGCCGTTCGCCCCGCACTGCGCAGAGCGCGGACCCGCTTTGCATAAAGCGGAGCGTCACTTCTCGATGTTCCCGCAGCCCCTCCGCGCTTTCCAGCCCCGGAAAATCGTCTTTCACGCGGCACACAAGGGCCATCCAGCCCTCGATGTCCCGGGGACATGCCGGGCGTATCTCCACCGTCTGTTCCTGCCTTTCAAACATTTTTCTCCGGTCCATCCCACGCCCCCCTTTTTTCCAGTATACCACAAAAAAGCGGCTCCCGGGCGGGCGGCGCGTTTCTTTTTTTGT
>NZ_DBFNWJ010000052.1:0-16570 GCF_048426865.1 Candidatus Allofournierella merdipullorum | reverse complement strand
TTTTTATTTCTTTTCCGCGGGAACGTCGGTGAGCATCTCCTTCACGGAGGTCACAAGGCCCGCCAGGTTCTGCATGTCGCTGGGGATGATGAGCTTGGTGGCTTTGCCGTCGGCCACCTTTTCCAGCGCCTCCAGCCCCTTCAGAGCCAGCACACGGTCGCTGGGGGCGGCCTCGTTCAGCAGCTTGAGGGAGTCGGCCAGGGCCTTCTGCACCTCCATGATGGCCTGGGCCTCGCCCTGGGCCTCGCGGATGCGCTGCTCGCGCACCGCGTCCGCACGCAGAATGGCGCTTTCCTTTTCGCCCTCGGCCACCAGAATGGCGCTGCGCTTTTCGCCCTCCGCCCGCAGGATGGCCTCGCGGCGCTGACGCTCGGCTTTCATTTGCTTTTCCATGGCGTCCTGGATCTCGGCGGGCGGGATGATGTTCTTCACCTCCACCCGGTTGACCTTGATGCCCCACTTGTCGGTGGCCTGGTCCAGGATGGCGGTGATCTTGGTGTTGATGACGTCGCGGCTGGTGAGGGTGTGGTCCAGCTCCATCTCACCGATGATGTTGCGCAGGGTGGTGGCGGTGAGGTTCTCGATGGCGGCCATGGGGCGCTCCACGCCGTAGGTGAAGAGCTTGGCGTCGGTGACCTGGAAGAAGACCACCGTGTCGATCTGCATGGTAACGTTGTCGCGGGTGATAACAGGCTGGGGCTTGAAGTCCACCACCTGTTCCTTCAGGCTGACCTTCTTGGCCACCCGCATGAGGAAGGGCACCCGGAAGTGCAGGCCAGCCTCCCAGGTGGCGTTATAGACGCCCAGCCACTCTATCACATAGGCAGTGGCCTGGGGCACGAGGCAGATGCAGCTGATGAGCAGGATCACGATCAGGAGCAGCAGGGGGATGATGATGAACAGTACGAACGGCATAAACGATTCCTCCTTATTTTAAAATGGGGGGACAGGGTTCAGACTTCGGCGGCGGCCGGCTGCTGTGCCGGTTCCACCCGCAGGGTGGAGCTTTCCACAGCGGTGACGACGCATTCGCCGCCCTCTTCCAGGGCTGTGTCGCAGACGGCGGTCCAGTCCACGCCGTCCAGCCGCACACGGCCGGGCACGCCGGGACGTACCGGCTGCACCACCACCGCGCGGCGGCCGATGTTGCGCTCGAGGCCCAGCACGGCGGCGGGCTTGCGGGCCCGCATGCGGGCCACCAGGGGTTTGGTGACGGCAAGCGCCGCGGCGCTGACCAGCGCGAAGGCCAGCAGCTGATAGAGCAGGTCAGAGGTGAACAGGCTTGTGATGAGCCCGGCCAGCGCGCCCACGGCGAACCAGATGCTCACCAGGTTGACGGTGGCAGCCTCCACGATGACGAACAGCGCCAGGGCGATGAGCCAGCCGGCGATGGCCGCGCTTTCAGGCACGAGGATGGGTTCGAACATAAAGACTCCTTTCCGGCGGCCGGGGCCGCCTCCCCGAAATCGGGGGCACCGGTGTTGTCTTTATCTTATCAAAAACAAATACGAATGACAAAGGCGGAAATATCACAAAAAAGCCGGATTTTACCCGTTTTTGACTGCGGCGCGCGAAGGCGGCCCCCGGGATCAGCGGGGCGAAGCCGGGGCAGACCGGGGAAAGGCGGGCGAAAAAACGGGGCGGGAAGGGCGGTGTTGCGGCCTGTTTCTCCCGGTTTGCCACGCGATGCCAGCCGAGCAGGCCGCGGTGCTGCCGCCGCGTAGTGCGCCTGGAGACGAACACTTTGGCCGCAAGGGCAAAGTGTCCGGATCCGAGCGTGCGGCGGCGGTCAGCCCGCGGCCCGTCCCAGCCCCCGCTCGCCTCACTTTTGGCGTTCGCCCCACGCAAAAGCGGGCGGCCCCGAAGGACCGCCCGCCGTGCGCTCTGTTCAGTTTTTTGCCGCGCCCAAAGTGCGCATGGAGTTGAGCACCGCCAGCACCATCACGCCCACGTCGGCGAAGATGGCCGCCTGCATGCCCACCAGGCCGAAGGCCCCGAGGGCAAGGCAGCCGAATTTGACAGCCAGCGCGAACACGATGTTCTGGCGCACCACCGCAAGGCACCCCCGGGCCACTTTCATGGCCAGACTCAGCTTTGCCGGGTCGTCGTCCATCAGGACGATATCCGCCGCTTCGATGGCCGCGTCCGAACCCATGGCCCCCATGGCGATGCCCACGTCCGCCCGACTGAGCACCGGCGCGTCGTTGATGCCGTCGCCCACAAAGGCCAGGGTGGCGCGGCGGGGTTTTTGGGCCAGCAGCTCCTCCACGCAGGCCACCTTGTCGCCGGGCAGCAGCTGGGCGCGCACCTCGTCGATGCCAAGGCTCGCCGCCGTCTGGCGGGCAGCGGCCTCGCCGTCGCCGGTGAGCATCACCGTGCGCACGCCGCCGGCGCGCAGGGCTTTGATGGCCGCTTTGGCGGTGGGCTTTTCCTTGTCGCTGATGAGCACGCCGCCCAGAAACCCGCCGCTTTGGGCCACATACACCACGCTGCCCGCGCCCTCCACGGGCCGGAACGCCACCCCCAGCTGCTCCATCAGCCGGGCGCTGCCCACCGCTGTGGGCACGCCGTCCACCAGGGCGGTGACGCCGTGGCCGGCGGTCTCGGTGACCTCTTTCACCCGGTCGGGGGCGGACTCGATGCCCGCCGCCCGCCGCAGGCTGAGGGCGATGGGGTGGCCGGAGAACTGCTCGGCCAGGGCCGCGGCCTCCAGCACACGGTCTTCCTCCACGCCGGGGGCGGGGAACACCCGGCTCACCTCAAAGACGCCCTGGGTGAGGGTGCCGGTCTTGTCGAACACGACGGTGCGGGTGCTGGCCAGGGCCTCCAGGTAGTTGCCGCCCTTGACCAGGATGCCCGCCCGGCTGGCGCCGCCGATGCCGCCGAAGAAGGCCAGCGGCACACTGATGACCAGCGCGCAGGGGCAGCTGATGACCAGGAAGGTGAGGGCCCGGCGCAGCCACTCGGCCCAGCCGCCCAGAACGAGGGGCGGCAGCACCGCCAGCGCCAGCGCGCCGATGCACACCGCCGGGGTGTACCACCGGGCAAAGCGGGTGATGAAGTTTTCCGCCTTGGCCTTTTTCATGCTGGAGTTTTCCACCAGGTCCAGGATGCGGCTGACGGTGGACTGGCCGAAGGGCTTGGTCACCTCCACCCGCAAAAGGCCCGTGGTGTTGACGCAGCCGCTGATGACCTCGTCCCCCACGGCCACGTCCCGGGGCAGGCTCTCGCCGGTGAGGGCGCTGGTGTTCAGGGCCGAAACGCCCTCCACCACCCGCCCGTCCAGCGGGACCTTTTCGCCCGGGCGCACCACGATGATGCGGCCCGGCTCCACTTCCTCCGGGCTGACGGTGACCACCGCGCCGTCCTGTTCCAGGTTGGCGCTGTCCGGCCGGATGTCCATCAGCGCGGCGATGCTGCGGCGGCTCTTGCCCACGGCGTAGCTCTGGAACAGTTCGCCCAGCTGGTAGAACACCATGACCTCCACGCTCTCGCCGTATTCCCCCAGGGCCAGCGCGCCCACGGTGGCCACCGCCATCAAAAAGTTCTCGTCGAACACTTCGCCGTGCACCACGCCCAGCACCGCCCGGCGCAGCACGTCGTAGCCGATGATGAGATAGGGCACCAGATACAGCGCCAGCCGCACCCAGCCTTCGGCGGGCACGAAGTGCAGCGTCGCCAGCAGCGCCGCCGACACAAGGATGCGCGCCAGCATCCGTTTTTGTTTGCGGTTCATTTCAGAACGCTCCCTCCCCCGCCGGGCTCACAGATAGATCTCGCAATCCGGCTCGATCTTGCGGCAGGCCTTGACCACCTGCTTCATCAGCGCGTCGAAGCCCTCGTCCGGGGCCTCCACCACCATCTTCTGGGTCATAAAGCTGACGGCGGCGCTCTCAACGCCCGGCAGCTTCTGCACCGCCTGCTCCATCTTGGCCGCGCAGTTGGCGCAGTCCACTTCGATTTTGAATGTCTTTTTCATGGTTCGTTCCTCCTTTTATTCTGCGATATGCTCAAGCCCCAGGGCGATGATGTCCCGCACATGGTCGTCGTCCAGCCCGTAGAACACCGTTTTGCCCTCCCGCCGAAAACGCACCAGCTTGTTGGCTTTCAAAATGCGCAGCTGGTGGCTCACCGCCGAGGGCGTCATGGCAAGGCACTGGGCGATATCGTTGACGCACAGCTCGCTTTCAAACAGCGCGTAAAGAATTTTGACCCGGGTGGTGTCGCCAAAGACCTTGTACAGCTCCGCCAGGTCATAGAGCACCTCGTCCGGCGGCAGCGCGCCGCGCACCTTTTCGCACCGCTCGCCGCCCTCGCCTTCGCCGCAGGCCTTTGCCCGGGAAATGGTCTCATCCATGGGGGTCGCTCCTTTCGTTATCAACATTTGAACATCTGTTCAAATGAATTATATTCTTATCCTTTGCCGTTGTCAACGGGGGAACGGAGATTTTTTCAAAAAAAGGCCGCCGGGGAAATTCCCGGCGGCCTTTGGCCTTACTTGTTCTTTTGGAGGGGCGTGCCCTTGGCTCCCGGCCGGAAGGGCGCAAAGCCTGCCCCGGTGCAATCCGGCGGGGTGAGCAGGCGGGCGGCGGCAGTCAGCGCTTTTTCCAGGTCCAGCGCCAGCACGTCGATGTAGCACCGCTTTTCGCCCACCGCGCCGCCCAGCACCGCAAGGCTGCCCGCGCCCTGGCGGGCCAGGGCCTCTTCCAGCGCGGCCCGCCGGGCCACCGGGTCTTCGCCGGGGGCGGGGGTGTAGTAGAAATAGCCCGGCACCGCCCCGTCCGCCGCAGCGGCGGCGCAGAAGGACGCATCCCCCGCCGCGAAGGCCCGCTGAAGCCCTTCGAAGCAGGTGGTGCCGGCGATGAGATCCCGCCGCAGGCCCTTTTTGCCGGTGGGTTCGCTTTGGTAGCCGGCCCAGAGGGGCGGCGTTTCGTCAAAGGCGAACTCCCACCAGCGGCTCAGATGGGCGGGGGCCAGGGTCTTCCAGGTCGGGGCCAGCCAGCGCCGGTGGGGGGCGTTTTGCCACAAGAGGGTCAGCCGCAGTTTTTCCCCCGCCGGTTCCAGTTTGAACTCCGGCGCAGGGAAGCAAAGGCCCAGCAATTCTTTCAGAGCGGGACGCACCCCTTCGCAGCCTTGGGCAAAGGCTTTTTCCGCCAGCGCGTCCTCCTGTTCGGCAAAGGCCGCCCAGAAACGGGCCGCCCGGTCGGGGAAGGGTTCCAGACACACCGGCAGGTCCAGCGCCGCGCGGCACCAGCGCAGGTAGGTCTCGGCGTCGCCGTCGCCGGGGGCCATCCGGTCGCTGGCCTCAAAGCAGGCCAGGGCCTCGTCCAGTTTGCCCTGATAGTAGAGAGAAAAGCCCATGCGGAAGTGCCACAGCGGGTCGGCGGCACCGGCGGCCTCCACCCGTTTCAGCGCGGCGGCGGCATCTTCGTAGCGGCCCAGATTGTTCAGCGACCGGGCCAGCATCCCCGCCAGCCGGGGGCTGTCTCCCGCCTGTTCCGCCAGCAGCGCGGCAATGCCCTCATCGTCCGCCCGGCGGTCCAATTCTTCCAACTGCACCATCAGCAGGTCGGGCGGGGGCGGTTCCAGCTCGCCCACGGCGCAGGGCCGGTCCACCTGCACCCAGGGGAAATCCAGCAGGCCCTTGCTTTCCATTGCGTCCAGCAGACCGTCCGCGTCCTCGCCCAGTTTCAGATCCATCTCGGGGGCGTAGAGGGGCAGCAGCTGATAAAAATTCACCGACTCGCCCCCCGGCAGCGGGCAGATAGCCGCCGGTTCGGGGGCGTCCAGCGGGTCCACCAGCATGGAGCCGCAGAGCAGGGTGTTATAGGCAAAGGGCCTCCCGTTGGGCACGGTGTGGCCCCAGCCCAGCCAGGTGCCCTGCTCGGCGGGCATCCGGGCCAGCAGGCGCAGCCAGCGCACCGGCCAGCGCCAGATCTCCCGTTCGCCCTCCACCTTCCAGCCGGCGGGCAGCAGCATCATCAGCTCCGCCCGTTCCAGCCGCTGGCCCACCAGGTCCGGAGGCATTTCCATGGGCCGCGCGCCCATGCCCCAGGTGAGCAGGGTATAGTACTCCCGGCCCGGCTCCGGGTCGATGATGAGCACCGAGATGCCGTCCGCGCCGGGCAGCACCCGGCTCACCGGGCCGAACCAGGTGAAGATGTGTTTTTGCAGCGCCGCTGTCTGGGCGGGGGTGTAGCCCGGCGCAGGAGGCGGCGGGGGCGCGAGAGGCGCGGGAGTCGCATCGAACCAGCTGGCGGGCCAGCGCTCCTCATAGAGCTGCGCGGGGGCCGACAGGTCATGCCCGATCATCACATAGACGTAAAGGGGCTCCTCGGGGCAATGCCCGGCGTGGTAGCCCAGCTGAGCCCGGCCCTGCCGGTCCACCAGCACCTCCGCCGGGGCAAGGCGCACGCCGGGCCGGCGCTTTTGGGCCAGCGGGCGGCCCTCCTTCTCCAGCCGGGGCAGCGCCTCCGCCAGCGCCGCCAGCCAGGCCGGATCCAGTTTGGAGGCGGCGGCCTCGCTCATGCGCAGGCGCATGTCCAGAAAGCCATCGCCGAAGGGCACCCGGCAGTAGCACCAGGGAGACTCAAAAACCCACTCCCGGGCGCCCAGGGCTGCCGACACCCGGCCAAGGCCCGCGCCGTCCGCCAAAAAGCCGGGGGCGAGGGCGCGCACCTGCTGTTCTTTTTCGGCGGGCGCGGCGCACACCGCCAGCTCTTCCAGCGGGGCGTTTGCCGCCACCGCAGCCCGCAGCCGGGCCAGCACCGGGCTTTCGCCCTCCCGGGCAAAGGCCTCGTCCAGCACCGCCAGCGCCCCGGGCACGTCGCCGTCCCAGGCGTTCAGCACCGCCGCCATCGCCGCCAGCAGGCCCTGCCCGCCAAAGCGGCGCACGCCCTCCCGGGCCCAGCGCAGGGCCGCCCGGGCTTCGCCGGTGTAGAGGCAGGCCCGGGCCATGGCCCCGTACCAGAAATCGGTGCGGGCGGCCTCGGCGGTCTTTTCCAGCCAGCGGCGGGTGTGCCAGTAGCACTCGTAGTCCCCCGCCGCGTCGTCCAGCCGGGCCACCAGCGCCGCCAGCTCGCCGTCGGCAAAGATGTCGCTCTGGGCCCAGCGGCCCTCGTCCAGGCCGTCCTCCAGATGGTGCTGGATCTCGTCCAGCATGACGTAGTACCGGCCCTCGGCCTCCAGCGGGGCCAGCCGGTCCAGAAAGGAGCGGGACAGGATCATTGCGCCCGCTCCTCCAGAATTTTTTCACGCACAAAGCGGCTCACCGCCGCCAGTACCCGCCGCTCGCGGGTGAAGTCCCACAGCAGCAGGGCCAGGGCGATCACCCCGGGCAGGATGCTCGCGCCGGTGTTGGGGGCCAGGATGCGCGCGGCGGTCATGCCCGCCAGTGCCAGAGTCGCCGCGGCCCAGATGATCCAGCGCAGCAGCCAGGACTCGTGAAAGGCCAGATGCAGCCGCCCGTCCTCGCACTCAATGTCGAACCAGGGGGCGTAAATGCCCTTTTTCAGTTCCAGAACGGTGGGGCGCTCCTTTTTGTAATAGGGCTCGCTCTCCACGGTGACCTGCCAGCCGCCGGGCAGCTTCTCCTGCCGGTGGGCCAGCAGCGCTTCGTGGAGCTCGAATTTGTTCTTTTCGGTCTTGAATCCCAGTCGCTGCATGGTGTTTCCTCCTTTTTATTCGCCGGCGGGCAAGAGCGCCAGATGCCGGCGGGTAAGAACAACGGCCACCGCCGCGGTGAGCATCACCGCCGCGGGATAGGCCACCCACACGCCCTCCAGCTGCAGCCAGAGAGGCAGGGTGAACAGGAACAGGGGCTGCGCGCCCAGCGGTTCGCCGTAGGCGAGGATGCCGCCGGCCAGCGGTTCGCCCACGGCGCAGAAATAGCTGCAGGAAAAGCGCACCACCGCCACAAAGGGGCAGGCGAGGGTGAGGGTCCACATGGCCGCCGCGCCCTGGGCCGCCGCCTCGGGGCTGGCGCCGAACACCGCGGGCAGCACCTGGCGCAAAGCAAAGCAGGCCACGCCGCTGATCACCGCCACAGCCACCGCCAGTGCAAGCCCCTTGCGGCGCAGATGGCAAAGGCCCTGCCAGTCCCGCGCGCCCCGGGCGTAGCTGACCAGGGGCTGAAGCCCGTCGCCCACGCCGCTGATGAGGGGGATGATGCTGCCCAGCACATAGCTGAGCACCGCGTAGACCGCCACGCCCTGGGTGCCGCCGTAGCGCAGCGCCCGCAGGTTGGTGATGAGCAGGATGGCGCTGGTGGAGATAGAAAGCCCGAAGGGGGAAACGGCATAGTGCAGGATGCCTTTTATCATCCGCTTGCAGGGGGCGAACTGGCCAAGGCGCAGCGGCCAGCCTTTATGGGCCAGCAGCAGCGGCAGCGCCGCCAAAGCGCAGGCGCCCTGAGACAGGCCGGTGGCCAGCGCCGCGCCGGGCAGGCCCCACTGGAACCGCTGGATGAACAGCCAGTCCAGGAAAATATTGCCCAAAAGCCCGCCCACGGTGACGGTCATAGCTGCCAGCGTGCGCCCGGCGCTGCGCACCAGGGGCAGAAGGCCGGTGGCGAACACCTGGCAGACGGTGAGCAGGCAGACCACCCGGATGTAGGCGGCGGCCAGGGGATAGAGTTCCTCGTTGGCTCCGATGAGGGGCAGGATGTACGGATAGGTCAGGCCCAGCCCCACGCCCAGCGCCACGGCGCTGGCCGCCAGAAGCAGCACGGCGTTGCCCCGGGCGGTAAGGGCTTCGTCCTCGTCGCCTTTGCCCAGGGCGGTGGCAAGGCGCACCGCGCCGCCGGTGCCCACCGCCAGGCTCACCGCCTGGATGAGGGCCACGATGGGCCAGGCCACGTTGATGGCCGCAAGGCCTGCGTCGCCCAGATTGCGGCCGATGAACAGGCCGTCCACGATGATAAAACAGCTGTTCAGCAGCTGGCTGAACATGCTGGGCAGCGCATAGCGCCAGAACTGGCCGCGGATGGCGGCGGAAGGTTCGTTGTGCATCATTCCACCTCTTTCCTTGGAATTATAGCCTTTTTTCCCGCCCTTGGCAACGGCGGGGCGGCTCTGGATTTTTGTGTCCCGTTCGTATATAATGGTAACAGTATCACCAAAAAGGGGGCGGGCAGCTTTGTACAACAAGATCCAGGTGATCCGGAAACTACTGATCGGCGCCGCGGCGCTGGCAGTGGCCATCTGCATCACCATTTTCATCCGGGAGAACATGGACGTAAAAAGCCCCGAGCAGGCGCTGCCCTCCATCACCATCACCATGAACGGCACCACCGCCATGGCCCCGGAGATGATCTTCCGGGCAGGGTATGAGTGGAACTTCTTCACCACCACCGCCAAGGACACCCCGCCTTACAGCAGCCAGGACCTGCAGGCCCACACCCCGCCGGTGGAGATGCTGGCCCGCACCTATATGGACATTGATTTTTCGCTGGAACCCGACAGCCTGACCATCAGCCGCTCGGACGAGGAAAACTTCGACGCCTTTCTGGAGCTGGTGGACGCCGAGGAAGGCCCCATCATCGCCCCCGCTACGCCTGGCGTTTACATGTACCGCATTCAGGCGGACTTCGGCTGGCGCGGCTCCATCGTCTACTTCTTCCGCATCCGGGTGCAGGCGGGCAGCTGAGGGGAACACACCGTTTTTCGGGGCCGCGGCAGAACGCCGCGGCCTTTTTCAAAAAGGAGGCACGGGACATGGCAAAGGAGATCACGGCGCAGCAGGTGTTCGAACTGCTGCCCCGCCGCAAAGCGGACAGCCACAAGGGCAGCTACGGCAAGGTGATGTGCCTTGCCGGGTCGGCCCGTTTCCGGGGCGCGGCGGCGCTGGCCGCTGAGGGTGCGCTGCGCATCGGGGCCGGGCTGGTGACGCTGGCTTCGGTGGAGCCGGTCATCGCCGCCGTGGCAGCCCGGCTGCCGGAGTGCGTCTTTCTGCCCTGCCGCCAAAGCGCCGAGGGCGGCGTGAGCGCCCAGAGCGCCGGGGCGGTGCTGGAAAAAGTGCGGGGCATGGACGTGCTGCTCTTCGGGCCGGGTCTCGGCGACAGCGAGGACACCGCCGCCCTGCTGGAAAAGCTGGGCCCTTCCGCCGGGTGCACCCTGGTTCTGGACGCGGACGGTCTGAACGCCGCCGCCAAAATGGAGGCTCTGCCCCGCTCGCCGGGTCTGCCGCTGATCTTGACGCCCCACCCCGGGGAGATGGCCCGGCTGTGCGGCCTGACCATCGCCGAAGTGAACGCCGGGCGGGAGGGCATCGCCGCCGGCTACGCCCGCGCGGAGGACTGCGTGGCGGTGCTGAAGGGTCACCGCACCATCGTGGCGGGGCCCCAGGGCGAGGTGTTCGTGAACCCCACCGGCAACCCCGGCCTTTCCCGGGGCGGCAGCGGGGACATTCTGGCGGGCATGATCGCCGGCCTTGCAGCCCAGGGCCTTTCGCCCCTGGACGCGGCGGTGTGCGGCGTATGGCTGCACGGCGCGGCGGCGGACCAGTGCGCGAAGCGCCTGGGCCAGTACGGCATGCTGCCCCACGACATCTTCACCGACCTGGGGGCCATCTTCGCCGCCGGGGAGCGGTGACCGAAAGCGAAAGAGAGGGGGCCGCGTTCCCGGCGTGCGCCGGCAAGGAAGCGCCGGGCGCTGCCGGGGCCGGACGGTTCGCAGGCATGGATGCCAAATAAGCCGGGGCGTCGTTTCACAACGAGGCGGCCCGCCTGGTTTCTGCATATCCCGTGCAATGCCGAAAGCATCTTGAAGGATCGGAGCAGGCTTATGACGAATCGTGAAATGCTTGAAATCGCCATGAGGCAGTCCGCAGAGGACCTGGGATGCCGCGAGGCGGATCTCGCGGCAGGCAGAAATGTGGCCGTGCCTTTAAAAATGGGAAAGAACGCCCGGAAATATTTGAAACAGCCCATCACCTGCAGCCTTGTTTCCTATGGGAATAATGTCGTGGCCGCTTCAATCAACGAGACTTTTGCTCTGGTGCGCGAGTACATCGGGAAGTTTGAGTTTTATCACTGTTTTGAAACGCCGAATATGCACTGGCTGAATGAACGCCTGGCCGAAAAAGGGCATAAAATATGCTTTATGGCGGAATATTATCTGCCAGACATAAGCAGGATGCCGCTCCTTTCCTGCGCTTACGAAACGCGCCTGCTGGAGCCGGAAGATTTTGAAGGGCTGTATCTGCCGGAAT
Organism: Candidatus Allofournierella merdipullorum; assembly: GCF_048426865.1. Lineage (NCBI taxonomy): Bacteria > Bacillati > Bacillota > Clostridia > Eubacteriales > Oscillospiraceae > Allofournierella > Candidatus Allofournierella merdipullorum. The sequence goes on along the minus strand of NZ_DBFNWJ010000052.1, from coordinate 5,362 downwards.
GGAGCAATGCGCTTTGCAAAGAGCGCAGGCATCTGGATGTGCTTGGAGCCGGCGCATACGATGGGAGCGCGCTGGTCGGGTTGGCCGCCTGTTCCGCGGATTGCGAAGAGATGTGGCAGATCGGCGTGGATGTTCTGCCGGAATACAGGCGGCGGGGCATTGCCTCTGCGCTGACAAGCGCGCTGGCAAGGGAGATCCTGAATCGGAACAAAGTGCCGTTTTATTGCGCGGCCTGGTCAAACATACGGTCAGCCAGGAATGCCGTCAAATGCGGCTTCGTTCCGGCTTGGGTGGAAATGACCGCAAAGCCCGCCGCCATCGTGGATGAAATGAATCTTTAAGCTCCCCACCCGCCGAAGAAAAAAGAATGGGCCGCGTTCCCGACGGAACGCGGCCCCCGTTTTTCACCCCAGCAGAGCGCTCAACGCCAGCATGGCCCCAAAGCCCAGCACAGCGCACACCGCCCCCCGGCCCCCTTCGCCCCGGGCGGCGGGGGCCAGCTGCCGGGCCACGGTGAGGGCCATGGTGCCCGCCGCCGCGCCCATCAGCCAGGGCAGCACCGGCGCGAGGCGCGCCGCCAGCGCTCCGGCCAGCGCCGCCCCCGCCAGCTCCACCAGGCCGCTGGACGCCCCCGCCGCGAAGGCCGCCCGCCGGGTGGCCCCCTTCGCCCGCAATGGCAGGCTGAGGGCCGCGCCCTCGGGGAAGTTCTGCACTCCCAGCCCCAGGCTGAAGGTGAGTGCCCCCGCAAGGCCCGCCCCCTCCCCCGCGGCGGCCACGGCCCCCGCAAGGCCCACCGCCATGCCCTGGGGCAGGTTGTAAAAGGCGCTGGCCAGCACAAGGCCCGCCGCGCTTTTCTTTCGGGTGATTCTCCCGGCCAGCGGCCCCAGGGCCGCCAGCGCCGCCGCGCCGAGAAACGCCCCCGCCAGCGCCGCGGGCCAGCCGCCCGTCTCTGCGGCGGGCAGCAGCAGGCCGAACAGCCCCGCCCCCAGCATGATGCCCGCCGAAAGCCCCATGGCTCCCCGCCCCGGGCCGGCGGTGCGCCGCCCGGTCAAAAACACCGTCCCCGCGCCCAGCGCCGTGCACAGGCAGGGCACAAGGTCCATCCAAACAGCCGCCGCGATACGGTGCAACTCTCTCGACCCCCTTTTCCTCCACTGTATACAGCAAAGGGGAAAAGGGTGCCTGTTTCGGGCAGCAAACGCGCCGCGCGGGGCCAAAGCGGCAACAAAAAAGCCCCCCGGGCAGGGGGGCAAAAGGATGTTTTCGCCGCGGCGAAGGCGCGGGCGCGCAGCCAAGGGCGGGCCTCAGCCCTCGCCTCTCGTCTTTGCCCAGTAGTCGGCCATGCTCTGGCCCTTCTCGCCGGTGACCTCCCGGTCCAGATACTCCCGCAGCACGCCGGGCTTCCAGGCAAGGGCCTGGGCCTCGGAGCCGAACTCCACCTCGGCGTAGAAGAACTCGTGCTCGGTGCCCGCGTCCACCCGGTTCACCTCCAGGGTGAGGCCGTCCGCCAGGGGGTAGCGGCGCTGTTCCTTGTGGATGAGGGGCTTGCCGATGAGCTCCTCCAGCTGGAGGAACAGCCCCCGCTCGACGGGCGTTTCTATCTCGGTGCGGGAGAGCCCGCCGGGGCCCGCCTTGCCCTTGAAGCAGAGGATATACTCCACCCCCGCCTCGTCCGCCTCCTCCCGGATGCGCACGGTGGGCCGCAGGGCGATGTAGCCCTGGCGCATGCGCAGGGTGCGCACCGCCTCCAGGCCCTTGGGCCAGTCCTTCACCAGCCATTTGCGTTCTATTTCCATGGTTTTGTGTCTCCTTTTCCGGCCCGTGCCCTTGCCGTGGGCCCCGCGAGCCGCTATACTGAAATGGTACCATTATTATAACCGGTTTTCAACCGATATGAGGGAGCCCTTGTTATGAAAGCTGAACGACCCTATCCCGCTTATACCGTCACCCCCAAGGCCGAGGCCGCCATCCTGAAAGGCCACCCCTGGGTCTACGCCGATGAGATCACCGCCGCCCCCGACACCGCCCCGGAAAACGGCGCGGTGGTGGACGTGCTCAGCCGCAAAGGGCGGTACCTGGGCAGCGGCCTGCTCAGCGAGGCCAGCAAGATACGGGTGCGGCTTTTGAGCCGCAACACCAACGACCGCTTTGACGAGGATTTCTGGCGGCGGCGCATCGAGTACGCCTGGGCCTACCGCAAGGCCATCTACCCCGTGGAGGACCTGCAGTGCTGCCGGGTGGTGTTCGGCGAGGCGGACAGCCTGCCCGGCGTGACGGTGGACCGCTTCGGGCCCATCCTGTCGGTGCAGATTCTTTCCTACGGCATGGACCAGCGCAAGGAGCTGCTGGCCCGGCTTCTGGTGGAGACGCTGCAAGCCGACGGCCAGGTCATCGAGGGCGTTTTTCTGCGCAACGACGTGGCCCTGCGGGAAAAAGAGGGTCTTTCGGAGGGCAAGGGCTGGCTGGAAGTGCCGGGCCTCGTCCACCCGGAGAAGGCCGGGACCATCATCACCGAGAACAGCGTGCGCTACCATGTGGACGTGGAGAACGGCCAGAAGACCGGCTTTTTCCTGGACCAGAAGCTCAACCGCCGCCGGGTGGCCCAGCTGGCAAAAGGCCGCCGGGTGCTGGACTGCTTCACCCACACCGGCAGCTTTGCGCTGAACGCCGCCTTTGGCGGGGCCGAGCATGTGACGGCGGTGGACGTGAGCGAGGCGGCGGTGGAGATGGCCCGCCAAAACGCCGTGCTGAACGGCCTGGAAGGCCGGATGGACTTTGTCTGCGCCGACGTGTTCGACCTGCTGCCCGGCCTTGAGGGCAAGCACGACTACGACTTCATCATCCTGGACCCGCCCGCCTTCACCAAGGCCCGCAAAACGGCAGCCAACGCCATGCGGGGCTATAAGGAGATCAACTACCGGGCCATGAAGCTGCTGCCCCGGGGCGGCATTCTGGCCACCGCCAGCTGCAGCCACTTCGCCACCCCCGCCATGTTCGAGAAGATGCTGGCCGACGCGGCCCAGGACGCCGGGCGGCAGCTGCGGCAGATCGAGGCCCGCCAGCAGGCCCCCGACCATCCCATCCTGTGGAACGTGGAAGAGACCAACTATCTCAAATTCTATCTCTTCCAGGTGGTGTGAGGGCGGCAAAAACCGTTGACATCGGCCGCCGCCGCGCCGTATAATTTCTCACATAAGTTTTTTGCCGCGCCGCGGCAGGGAGGAACCGATCATGCCCCATCCGAATCCGAAGGAAGTGTACGGCTCGCTGGTGTTCAACGAGCATGTGATGAAGGAGCGGCTGCCCGCCGCCACCTACAAGAGCCTGAAGGCCACCCTGCAGAAGGGCCAGCCCCTGGACATCGAGCTGGCCAACGTGGTGGCCAGCTTCATGCGGGACTGGGCCATCGAGAAGGGAGCCACCCACTACACCCACTGGTTCCAGTCCCTCACCGGCATCACCAGCGAAAAGCACGACAGCTTCATCAGCCCCATGAAGGACGGCACCGCCATCATGGAGTTTTCCGGCAAGGAGCTGGTGCGGGGCGAGTCGGACGCTTCCAGCTTCCCCTCCGGCGGCCTGCGGGCCACCGCCGAGGCCCGGGGCTACACCACCTGGGACCCCACCAGCTACGCCTTTGTGAAGGACGGCACCCTGTGCATCCCCACCGCTTTTTGCAGCTGGACGGGCGAAGCCCTGGACGAAAAAACGCCCCTTCTGCGCAGCATGAAGGCGGTGAGCGACCAGGCTTGCCGTATTCTGAAGCTCTTCGGCAAGGACGTGGCCCACGTGGACGTGACCGTGGGCCTGGAACAGGAGTATTTCCTCGTCAAGAAGGAGCACTACGAGCAGCGTGAGGACCTCATCCTCACCGGCCGCACCCTCTTCGGCGCGGCGCCGGCCAAGGGCCAGGAGCTGGAGGAGCACTACTTCGGCGCCCTGCGCCCGGAGGTGAGCGCCTTCATGCACGAGCTGGACGAGGAACTGTGGAAGCTGGGCGTGGGCGCCAAGACCAAGCACAACGAGGTGGCCCCGGCCCAGCACGAGCTGGCCCCCCTCTTCGACCGCTGCAACGTGGCGGTGGACCACAACCTGCTGACCATGGAATTCATGCGCCGGCTGGCCCCGAAGCACGGCCTGGTGTGCCTGTTGCACGAGAAGCCCTTCGAGGGGGTCAACGGCTCCGGCAAGCACAACAACTGGTCGCTGAGCACCCCCGGCATGAACCTGCTGGACCCCGGCGACACCCCCATGGATAACCTGCAGTTCCTCATCTTCTTCGCCGCCGTCATCCGCGCGGTGGACGAGTATCAGGATCTTTTGCGCATGTGCATCGCCTCGGCGGGCAACGAGCACCGTCTGGGCGGCAACGAGGCGCCGCCGGCCATCGTGTCGGTGTTCGTGGGCGACGATCTGGCCGCCATTCTGGACGCCATCGCCTCCGACAGCCAGTATGTGGCCCCCGAGGCCGCCAAGATCGACCTGGGCGTGGACGTGCTGCCCAAGTTCGCGAAAGACACCACCGACCGCAACCGCACCAGTCCCTTCGCCTTCACCGGCAACAAGTTCGAGTTCCGCATGCCCGGTTCCTCCGCCAACATGTCCGACCCGAACACCGTGCTGAACACGGCGGTGGCCAAGGAGCTGAAGGGCTACGCCGACGAGTTGGAGCAGGCCGAGGACTTCGACACTGCTGTCATCGCGCTGGTCAAGCGCACCATCCGCGACCACAAGCGGGTGATCTTCAACGGCAACGGCTACTCCAAGGAGTGGGAGGCGGAGGCCGCCCGCCGGGGTCTTGGCTCCACCCCCGCCGCCTCCGACGCGCTGGCGGCGATGATCCAGCCCAAGAATCTGGAGCTGTTCCGCATGATGGGCGTGCTCAGCGAGACCGAGGCCCGCAGCCGCTACGAGGTGAAGCTGGAAAACTACGCCAAGGTGCGTCACATCGAGGCCGGCACCATGATGGAGATGACCCGCCGCCAGCTGGTGCCCGCCGCTTGCGCCTACATGACCGACCTGGCGAACGGCATCGCCGCGAAGCAGGCCGCCTGCCCCGGCATCAGCTGCAAGGCGGAGGAAAAAGCCCTGCGCCAGCTGACCAACTACACCGACGCCATGAGCGACGCCGCCGACCGGCTGGAAGCCCAGGTGGAGGCCGCCGAGGCCATGACCGACGCGCTGGAGGAGGCCAAGGCCTACCACGACCAGGTGCTGCCCGCCATGCAGGCCCTGCGCGCCGCCGCCGACGCGGCGGAGGCCATCTGCGGCCAGGACTACTGGCCCCTGCCCAGCTACAGCACCATGCTGTTCTATGTATAAACATTAAAAGGGGGGGCGCGCCCGGCACAAAGCCGGGCGC
>NZ_DBFNWJ010000051.1:0-26396 GCF_048426865.1 Candidatus Allofournierella merdipullorum | reverse complement strand
CCCAAACGCCCCCCCCGCAACCCCGCCCTGGGCCGAATTACTCAAACGGCCGCTTTTCTTTTTATTTTGCCGGTTTGGCCAGAGGGCCCAACGCTTCGTAAAAGGGCGCAAGGTGTTCTTCGCCCGCCGGAGCCGTGCCTTCCAGCGGAAAGGGCAGGCCCAGCGCGGCGTACTTTTCGATGCAGAGGGTGCGGAAGGGCAGCAATTCCACCTTTTCCACATTGTCATACCCCTTGGCCAGTTGGGCCAGCCGGGCCGCGGCCGCGGGGCCGTCGTTCAGACCGGGCACCACCACATGCCGCAGCCACACCGGGCGGCCCATTTTGCGGCAGAGGTCCAGGAACTCCAGGGTGTGGGCAAGGCTGCCGCCGGTGTGGCGGCGGTAGTCCTCTTCGGTGGTGAATTTCAAATCAGCCAGCACCAGGTCGGTGTGTTCCAGCACCTTTGCGGCGCTTTCAAGGCTGGCCGCGCCGGAGGTGTCCAGCGCGGTGTGAAACCCCTCAGCCTTGAGGGTCGTCAGCAGCGCCGCGGCAAAATCGCTCTGGGACAGGGGTTCGCCGCCGGTGAGAGTGACGCCGCCGGTTTTCTTGATGTAAGGCGCGCAGCGGCGCACCTTTTGCAGCACATCCTCCACCGTGGTTTCCTGTCCGCCGTCAAAGGCCCAGGTGTCCGGGTTGTGGCAGTAGGCGCAGCGCAAAGGGCATCCCTGAAAGAACACCACATAGCGTAGGCCGGGGCCGTCCACCGCCCCCATGGACTGGAAAGAGTGGACGCGGCCGGTGAGGACGCTGTTTTCCATGGGCCGGGCCTCCTTTTACATGGCGCTGTGGAAGGTGCGGCGGATGACCTCCCGCTGCTGCTCCCGGCTGAGCTTGTGGAAGTTCACCGCGTAGCCGGAAACGCGGATGGTGAGGTTCGGATATTGGGAAGGGTCCTCGTAGGCCTCCTGCAGCATCTGGCGGTTCATCACGTTCACGTTCAGATGGTGGGCCATCTGGGCGAAATAGCCGTCCAGCAGGGCCACCAGGTTGCCGTGGTGCTCGGCCTCGGTCTTGCCCAGAGCTTCGGGCAGGATGGAGAAGGTGTTGGAGATGCCGTCCTTGCAGCAGTCGTACTTGAGTTTGGCCACCGAGTTGAGGCTGGCCAGTGCGCCGCTCTTCTCCCTGCCGTGCATGGGGTTCGCGCCGGGGGCGAAGGGCTCGCCCGCCTTGCGGCCGTCGGGGGTGGAGCCGGTCTTTTTGCCGTAGACCACGTTGGAGGTGATGGTGAGCACCGAGAGGGTGGGCTCGGCGTTCCGGTAAAGGGGATGCTTTTTCAGCTCCTCAAAGAAGAGGCGGGCCTGCTCGGCGGCGATGGAGTCCACCCGGTCGTCGTCGTTGCCGTAGGCGGGGTACTCCCCTTCCACCTCAAAATCGCTGATGAGGCCGGTGGCTTCGTCCCGCACACAGCGCACCCTGGCGTACTTGATGGCGGAGAGGGAGTCAGCCAGCACGCTGAGGCCGGCGATGCCAAAGGCCATGTAGCGGTGGACCTCGGTGTCGTGGAGGGCCATCTGCAGCTTCTCGTAGGCGTATTTGTCGTGCATATAGTGGATGACGTTCATGGTGTTGGCGTACACCTTCGCCACCCAGGCGCGGTAATAGTCCAACCGGCGGCAGACCTCGTCGTAGTCCAGATACTCGCCGGCGTAAGGCTCAGTGACCGGGCCCACCTGCTCGTTCTTCATCTCGTCCCGCCCGCCGTTGAGGGCCATCAGCAGGAGTTTGGGCAGGTTGGTTCGGGCGCCGAAGAACTGCATGTCCTTGCCCACCCGCATGGCGGAGACGCAGCAGGCGATGGCGTAGTCGTCGCCGTAGATGGGGCGCATCAGGTCGTCGTTCTCGTACTGGATGGCGTCGGTGTCGCAGGAGACCTTGGCGCAGAACTTCTTGAAGCCCTCGGGCAGCGCGCCGGACCAGAGCACCGTCAGATTCGGCTCGGGGGCAGGGCCCAGGTCATAGAGGGTGTGCAGCACCCGGAAGGAGGTCTTGGTGACCAGGGTGCGGCCGTCCTCGCCCATGCCGCCCACCGCCTCGGTGATCCACATGGGATCGCCGCCGAACAGCTCATTGTAGGAGGGGGTGCGCAGGTGGCGGGCCATGCGCAGCTTCATCACAAAGTGGTCCATCAGCTCCTGAGCGCCCTGTTCGTCCAGAATGCCGGCGGCCAGGTCCCGCTCGAAGTAGATGTCCAAAAAGGTGCTTACCCGGCCCAGGCTCATGGCCGCGCCGTTCTGCTCCTTGATGGCGCCGAGATACCCGAAATACAGCCACTGCACCGCCTCATGGGCATTGGCGGCAGGGCGGCGGATGTCGAAGCCGTACATCTGGGCCATGCCCGCCAGCTTGTTCAGAAAGTCAATTTGCCGCCAGACTTCTTCAATGAGGCGGATGACCTCGTCGGTCATGGGCTGGGCATGCAGCCCGGCCATGTCCTTGCGCTTTTCTTCCACCAGTTTGTCCACGCCGTAAAGAGCCACCCGGCGGTAGTCGCCGATGATGCGGCCCCGGCCGTAGGCGTCCGGCAGGCCGGTGATGAGGCCGCAATGGCGGGCGGCGCGGGTCTCGGGGCCATACACCCGGAACACGCCGTCGTTGTGGGTGGTGCGGTAGCGGAATTCTTCCTCGATTTTGTCCGAGAGTTTATACCCGTAGGCCTCGCAGGCGCTGCGGGCCATGCGGATGCCACCGAAGGGGTTAACGCCCCGCTTCAGCGGTTCGTCGGTCTGCAGGCCCACGATGAGCTCGTCCTCTTTGTCCAGGTACCCGGGGGCGAAGGTCAAAAGGCTCATCACCGTTTCGGTGTCCACCTTCAAAACGCCGCCCTTTTCCCGCTCGGCAGCCATCAGGGCCTCCAGCTTTTTCATCAAGCGGTTGGTGCGGTCGGTGGGGCCGGCGAGAAACTCGTCGTCCCCTGTATACGGTTTGTAGTTTTTCTGGATAAAATCCCGAACGTTAATTTCCTCCTGCCACGCGCCGGGCACGAAATCCTTCCACTGTTCCATGATGCAAAGCCCCTTTCGGTGTGTTCTGTGCCGCCCGGAGAAATAAAAAAGGGCAGCACCGCGTATGCGATGTTGCCCAGACGGTCGGCATAAAAGCGCACCTCACTCCCCCGTGGTCTCCCACGAAATTCCGTCAGTTGTGAGGGCGGTGTTTTGCTTTGAAAACAATATTGAGTATACCGCAGCGATTTTGCCTTGTCAACACACAATATCTGCCGTTCAGCCCGGCATGCAGTTCTGCAGATGACGCAGATCGCCGCTTTCGGAAAAGTCCTCCCGATCCAGGGTGAGGCCGGGGTTATAGTAGGGGTCGCGGGTGAGGTTCTCCCGGCCAAAGCGGTCGGTGAGGCGCTTTTGCTCGCCGGCAAAGCGGGCCTTTTTGGCCTTATCCTTCTCGTCGATGCCCCGGCTCTTGCTCTCGTAGTGATACAGCTGGGCGTAGGGGGTCCAGACCACCCGCCAGCCGGCCCGCCGGGCCCGCAGGCAGAAGTCCACATCGTTGAAGGCCACGGTGAAGCCCTCGTCCAGACCGTTCAGCCCGTCGAACACCTCGGCCCGCACCAGCAGGCAGGCGGCGGTGACGGCGGAAAAGTCCTGCACGGTGGCGGCGCGGAACATGTAGCCGCCGGAGGTGCGGGGGCGGTATTTGTGGCTGTGGCCTGCGTAGCCGCCGAGGCCCGTGACGATGCCCGCGTGCTGGATGGTGTCGTCGGGGTAATAGAGCATCGCCCCGCACATGGCCACTCCCGGGCGGCTGGCCTGCATGAGCATTTCGGTCAACCACTCCCGGTTGATGACCTCCACGTCGTTGTTCAAAAGCAGCAGATAGTCGCCTTTTGCCGCCTTGCGGCCGAAGTTGTTGATGGCGGAGAAGTTGAAGCCGCCCTCCGCTTTGTACTCCACCACCCGGCAGCGGGGATAGCCCTCGGGGCCGGTGATTTTTTTGTAGTAGTCGAAGGTGGCCGCCTCTTTGGAGTTATTCTCGATGACGATGACCTCAAAGTTGTGCCAGCTGGTCTTTTTATAGACAGAAGAGAGGCACTTTTCCAAATCCTCGGTGTGGTCCATGTTGGGGATGAGGATGCTCACCAGCGGCTCGCCCTCAATTTCATAATCCACTTTGTAGGTGCTGGGGTAAAGGCCGTCCCGCACGGTGCCTCGCTGGCCGGTGCGCTCCAGATGGTCGGCGATGGCCTTTTTCGCCGCCTTGGCCACATAGGGCTTGGCGGCGGTGCCGCCGCTGGTGGAGCCGCCGTGCACCCGCCAGTAGTAGAGCACCTGGGGGATGTGATAGATCTGGGTATCGTCCAGCCGGTCGGTGAGCCGCAGGAACAGATCGTGGTCCTGGCTTCCGTCGCACTCCGTCCGCTCCCCGCCCGCCTCAAAATACAGGCTGCGCTTGAAGGCGGAGAGATGGCAGATGTAGTTGCAGCAGACCAGATAGTCCGGGGCGAAATCCGGCTTGAAGTGGGCCACCGTGGGCCGGCGGATGCTCTTTTTAAACAGGGCTTCGTCGCTGTAAAGAAAATCCGCGCCGCTCTCGAGAATGGCCATCTGCAGGGTATAAACGGCGTGAGGGGCGAGGATGTCGTCGTGGTCCGCCAGGGCCAGATACTCGCCGGTGGCAAGCTGGGCCGCCGCGTTGGTGTTGGCGCTGATGCCCTTGTTTTCCACCTTGACGTACTTCACCCGCTCGGCCGCCGGCACCAGCTTTTCCGCAAAGGCCGCCCGCTGCTTCACGATCTCGCCCACATAGGCGTGGGCCTCGTCGGAGGCGTCCGCCAGGCACAGCTCCCACCGGGTGCTGGTCTGGTCAAAAACGCTGGCCAAAAACTGCCGCAGGAAAGGCTCCGGCGTGTTGTAAAGCGGCACGCAGATGCTGACGAGAGGCAGGGCTTCGCCATTCTCCCACCGGTCGGCCAGATCCGCCCGCTGGGCCTGCAGCACCTTTTTCTTGGGCAGGTAGCGGGCCCGTTTGCCGAAGAAGCGGCGGCGGAAAAAGCCCAGCGCCCGCCGCACCATAGCGAAAAGGCCGTCGCTTTTCACAAGGTCAAAGGCATAGCCGAACAGCTCCCGGATGCGTTTGAGTTTCAGTTTCATGGCAAAACGCCCCCAAAAGGCCCTTATTTCAGGCCGTAGTTTTCAAAAAGCAGGTTGAAGTGGCGGTTGTAGTAAGGGTCGCCGGCGGCGATCATATCGCTGTATTTGGCGATGAACCGGGCCTTTTCCCCCTCGTAGCGGCGGGCGTTCTCGCTCAAGGTGTCCAGCCCGCGGCTCTTGCTCTCGTAGTGGTAGGCTTCGGCGTGGGGGGTGAACACGTTGGTGAAGCCCTTTTTCCAAAGCTTCAGGCACAGGTCGATGTCATTGTAGGCCACGGCGAAGTTTTCTTCGTCCAGGCCGCCCATCTCGTCGTAGAGAGCGGCCTTGACCATCAGGCAGGCGCCGGTGACCGCCAGCAGGTTCTGGGGCGTGGCCAGCCGGTAAAGGTCGCCCGCCGAGGCCCGGGGATGGCTCTTGTGGCTGTGGCCGGCGGTGCCGTTGATGCCCAAAAACACGCCCGCGTGCTGGATGCGGTCGTCGGGGTAGTAGAGCTTCGCGCCCACGCAGCCCACGTCCGGCCGCTGGCTGAACATGAGCATCTCCGCCAAAAAGCCCTCGCTGAGCAGCTCGATGTCGTTGTTCAAAAGCAGCAGCTGCTCGCCCTTCGCGAACCGGCGGGCGAAGTTGTTCACCGCCGAAAAGTTGAAGCCGCCCTGATAAGTGACCACCTGCAGCCGGGGGTACTTTTTCTTCGCCTCTTCGTAATACTCAAAGGTGGCGGGGTCGGCGGAGTTGTTCTCCGCCACGATGACCTCAAAGTTCTCGTAGCCCGCCTTTTCGTAAAGGCTGGCAAGGCAGCGGTCCAGATCGGCCACATGGTCTTTATTGGGAATGAGCACGCTGATGAGGGGCGTGCCGGTGAGGGCGTACTTCACCCGGTAGGCGCCGGGGCAGCCCTCGATGCGCTTTGCCGTTCCTTCCAGACCTACCCGTTTCAGATGGTCGTCGATGGCCTTTTCCCCCGCCGCCAGGGCGTAGGGTTTGGCCTCCATGCCGCTGGCGGTGCTGCCGGAATGGCTGCGCCAGATGTAGAGCACATAGGGAATGTGGGCCACCTTTTCGGCGTGTTCGGTGAGGCGCAGGATAATTTCAAAGTCCTGGCTGCCGTCGTACTCGCTGCGCTCGCCGCCGCCCGCCCGCTCAAAGAGGGACCGGGAGAAAGCGGCCAGATGGGTGATGTAGTTGCAGCCCCGCAGATAGTCCGGCTCGAAATCAGGCTTGAAGTGATAGTCCACCAGGTGCTTGAGGTCCGCCGAGAGGACGATCTCATCGGAGTAGACAAAGTCCGCCCCGGCCAGCGCCTCCTTCGCCACACGGTAGAGAGCGTTGGCGTAGAGCACGTCGTCGTGGTCCAAAAGAGTGAGCCAGTCGCCGGTGGCGGCGGCCAGGGCCGCGTTGGTGTTGGCGGCGATGCCGCCGTTCTCCGCCAGCTTGAGATAGCGGATGCGGCCGTCCTTTTTGGCAAAGGTCTGGGCAATGCGGCCCACTTCGGAGTGGGTGGCGTCGGAGGCGTCCGCCAGCACCAGCTCCCAGCGCTGGTAGCTCTGGGCCAGAACACTGTTTACCATCTGGCGCAGGAACGGCGCGGGGGTGTTGTAAAGGGGCACGCAGACGCTGATGGTGGGCCCGGCCAGGTTTTCCGCCCGCTGGGCGTTCAGCATCCGGCGGGTGGGCAGGTCGGCCCGGTAGCGCCAGGTGTCCCGGTGCAGAGCCAGGCGGATGCGGAACTCCACCTCCCGCCAGAGGGCCTCTATGCCCTCCTCCCGGCCCACCTGGGCGCACCAGGCGGCCACCTGTTTGATGTGGGCGGGGTCCAGAAGGCGGCGGGCCATACCGCCCACGCTGTCCTCACGGGCAACGTCGGCGGGCAGGGGGGCTTCCAGTTCTTTTTTGTCCGGCATGGGGTTTCTCTCCTTTGTCCCGGGTGCGGAAAACAGCCAGGGGGGCCTGCCTCCTGGCTGTTGGGTCGTTCACTCGGCGTCCCGGGTGGTTTGCTTATAGGCGGCGCACACCTCTTCGGTGGGGCCGTTCATCTTGATGCGGCCGTGCTCCAGCCAGGCCACCTTGTTGCACATGCGCTCGATCTGCTCGATGGAGTGGCTCACCAGAATCACGGTGGTGCCGCCGCTCATCAGCTTCTGCATGCGGTCCTCGCACTTTTGCTGGAACAGGAAGTCGCCCACGCTCAAAATTTCGTCGGCGATGAGGATGTCCGGCTTTGTGATGGTGGCGATGGCAAAGGCGATGCGGGCCACCATGCCGCTGGAGTAGTTCTTCAGCGGCACGTCCAGAAAGTCGTGCAGCTCGCTGAACTCCACGATCTCGTCAAACTGTTCCCGGATGTATTTCGGGGTAAAGCCCAGCACCGCGCCGTTGAGGAAGATGTTCTCCCGGGCGGTGAGGTCCATGTCAAAGCCGGCGCCCAGCTCAATGAGGGGGGCGATGGTGCCCCGCACGGTGCAGCTGCCGCTGGTGGGTTTGTAGACGCCGCTGATGACCTTGAGCAGGGTGGATTTGCCGCTGCCGTTCAGGCCGATGAGGCCGTAGAAGTCGCCCGGCTGCACGTCGAGGCTGACGTTTTTCAAGGCATAGAACTCGTCGAACTTGAGCTTGCCGTGGGCGATCTGCAAGAAATATTCCTTCAGGCTCTCGCTTTTTTCCTTGGCGAGGTTGAAGCGCATGGAGACGTCGTTTACCTGGATGATGGGTTCCATCGTTCGCCCTCCCTCACATGTACAGGACGAACTTGTCCTGGTTCTTTTTGAACACAAACAGGCCAAAGGCCAGCATGGCGAGGCTGCACGCGCCGCAGATGACCACCATGTTCAGGGTGAGCAGCTGGCCGTCCAGCACGGCGGTGCGGAAGGCGGTGATGTACCAGTAGATAGGGTTGAATTTGATAAGGGTCTCCAGATACACATTGCCGAACTGGGCCGGGTCGTAGAAGATGGCGGAGAAGTACATCAGCACGGTGGTGAACACTTCCCACAGGTGGATGACGTCCCGGAAGAACACCGCCATGGTGGAGAGCACCAGACCCACCCCCAGGCTGAACAGGAACATGGTGAGGATGGGATAGAACGCCAGCAGCACCGTGGCGTGCAGGGGGCTGCGGGTGAGGAGCATGATGATGATGAGGGCGATGAAACTGAAGAAGTAGTTCACAAGGCCGAAGCAGGTTTTTTCCAGCGGGAACACATACTTCGGGATGTACACCTTGCGCAGCAGCATGGCGTTGGCCATCACGCTGCCCATGGCCATGGTGGTGGACTCGCGGAAGAAGGTGAACATCAGCTGGCCGATGACCAGATACACGGGGTAGTTGGCGATGCCCTCGCCCCGGAACTGGAACAGGTTGCCGAACACCACCACCATCACGCCGCACATCAGTAGCGGGTTCAGTACGCTCCAGGCCACGCCCAGCACGCTGCGGCGGTACTTGAGCTTGAAGTCCCGGCTGATGAGATTATACAGAAGGTATCGATACCTGAAAAAATCCTTGATGTATAGTTTTACAGTGCTCAAGGGGTTTACCACCTCTCAAAATACTCAAAGGTCTGGGCGGCGAAGGGGGTGTGGCGCTTGTCCTTCTCGCTGAGAAGGTACTCACAGCCGCAGTCCGGCCACTGGATGCCCACGGTGGGGTCATCGTAGGGGATGCCGCCCTCGGAGGTGGGGTCGTAAACGTCGGTGCACTTGTAGCAGAATTCCGCCACGTCGCTCAAGACCAGAAAGCCATGGGCAAACCCCTGGGGCACATAGAACTGGCGCTTGTTCTCCTCGCTCAAAATAACGCCGGTCCACTTGCCGAAGGAGGCGCTATTGGGGCGGCAGTCCACCGCCACGTCGAACACCTCGCCTTTGGTCACCCGCACCAGCTTGCCCTGGGTGTGCGCTTTCTGGAAGTGCACGCCCCGCAAAACGCCCCGGGAGGAGCGGGACTGGTTATCCTGCACGAACTCGTCGGTGATGCCGGCGGCGGCGAACTCTTCCTTCTGGAAGGTCTCCATGAAGTAGCCCCGCTCGTCGCCGAACACGGTGGGCTCCACGAGGAGCACGCCCGGAAGTTCCGTCTCGATGAATTTGAATTTTCCCATGATTCCTTACCCCTTATTCCTCTTCGTTCTGCGCTGCGAGGGCCGCTTTGAAGCCCTCGTAGTCCCGCAGGTACTCGCCGCCGTCGTAGTGCTCGCTGGCCAGGACCAGCAGCACACTGTCCGGCGAAAAATCGTACATATCCTTCCACACCATGCGGGGGATGTAGATGCCGGTGTTGGGCTTGTCCAGGCTGTAAACTTCCTTCCGGCCGCAGCCGTCGTCCACCCGCACCTTGCTTTGGCCCGCCACGTTGATGAGCACGAACTCGGTGCGCCGGTTGGCGTGCTGGCCGCGCACCACGTCGGCGTCGCTGCCGTACATATAGAACACGCGCTTTATTTCAAAGGGCACCTGCTTTGCGCCCTCCACCACGATGAGGCTGCCCCGCTCGTCGCCAAGGTCCGCGAAGGAGAGCAGCTGCACCCGGTCGTAGTTGTCGTTTTTCATCATATCACGGCTCCCAGGCGTTGATGGCCTCGATCACAAAGGTCTGTTCTTCTTCGGTCATGCCGTTGTACATGGGCAGGCTGAGCACCTCGTCGGCGTAGCGCTCGGCGATGGGGTAATCCCCCCGCTTTTTGCCCAGGTACCGGTAGGCCTCGGACAGATGGGGCGGGATGGGATAGTGGATGATGGTGCCGATGCCCTTTTCCTTTAAATAGGCGGCCAGTTCGTCCCGGCCCTTTTCCACATGGATGACGAACTGATGCCAGGTGCTGTCCGCTCCGGGGCGGACCTTGGGCAGCCGGATGAGGGGATGGTGCAGTTCGGCCAGATACCGCCCGGCGATGGCCCGGCGCTCGGCGTCAAATTCCGGCAGGTGGGAAAGCTTCACCCGAAGCAGGCCCGCCTGCAGTTCGTCCAGGCGGGAGTTGGTGCCCACCACCTGGTTGTGATAGCGCTTTTCGCTGCCGTAGTTGCGGTAGACCCGGAACTTCTGGGCCAGGGCCTCGTCGTCGGTGACGATGCAGCCCGCGTCGCCGAAGGCGCCGCAGCCCTTGGTGGGGTAAAAGGAGAAGCAGCCCACGTCGCCGAAGGTGCCCACCGTGCGGCCTTCCCAATGGTTGCCGTGGCTCTGGGCACAGTCCTCCACCACCTTGAGGCCGCGGCTGCGGGCGATGTCCATGATGCGGGTCATGTCGCACCCCTGGCCGAACAGGTGCACCGCCAGGATGGCCTTGGTGCGGGGGGTGATGGCGGCTTCGATCTTCTCCGCGTCGATGTTGTCGTATTCGTCCGGCTCCACAAACACCGGGGTGGCCCCGTTCATGGAGATGCCCATGACGCAGGCGATGTAGGCGTTGGAGCAGACGATGACCTCGTCGCCCCGGCCGATGCCCAGAAGGCGGAAGCTGATCCACAGCGCGTCCAGCCCGCTGGCAAGGCCCACGCAGTATTTGGAGCCGATGTATTCGGCCCACTCCTTTTCAAACTGCTCCACCTCGCGGCCCAGGATATACCAGCCGCTGCGCAGCACTTCCAGCGCCTTTGCCTCGTATTCGGCGGCGTGGAGGCTGTACTGACGGCCCAGATCGTTGGGCAGGATGTTCATTCTGGTCCCTTGCCTTTCCGCGGCGGCTGCCGCACAAAATTAACCAACTTATATTTTACCCCATCCGGTGTCAAAACGCAACAAAAAGCCGGACGGCAAAAGGGCCCCGCCGGCGAAAGGCCGCCGCGGGGCCGGTGTGTTTTGTCTTGTATCAGTCCCGGCTGGGGGGCTTGGTACGGCTGCGGGGAGAGGATCTGTCCGTTCCCTTTTCCCAGGGGGCCGGCTCCGCGGGCAGGGGCTTGCGGGTAATGATCTCCCACTGGGCGGGGGTGGGGCCGGAGGCCGGCCGCTTCGCGCCCGCTTTGCGCCACAGGCGCACCCCCAGCAGCAGGGCCATGGCGGCGCCCGCCGCGGCAACGGCCACTCCCACGGGGTTGCCCTCCGGCCGCAGGGAGGAGGCGGGCACATAGGTGCTGGCAGCCAGCACCTCCTCCACGCCGCTCACCGCCAGGTCCGCCGAGCCGAGGGCGGAGGGCTGGTAGTCGTTCTCCGGCAGCGAGTAGGTCACGCTGGCGGCGAAGGGCTGGCCCAGCACATACTGGTCAGGGATCTGGTAGTCCACGGTGACACCGTCGGTGGAGAGGCTTTTGTGCAGCAGAGCGGTGGCGCTTTTGGGCTGCACCAGCGCGTTGCCCAGCGCCTCGCCGCCGCCCACCACCGGGATCTGGAAGGCTTCGGCCGGGGCGGGGATCTCCACCCGGGTGAAGTTTTCATAGGCGTAGTCCAGAATGGCGCAGGCGTCCCGGAACTTGTCCTCCAGGCGCTGGCACTTCAGCTCCACCGAGATGAGGCGGATGCCGTTCTGCTCGGCGTAGTTGACGAAGGTGGTGAGGGCCTGGTCGTGGAAGCCGTTCTTGGAGCCCTTGGCATAGCTGCGCAGATAGTCGCCGGAGATGCGCATCCAGTCGGTGCAGTGGAACACCCGCTGCTGGGGCTGCTTGTTGGTGGGCTCCATGGTCCAGGGGTCGGTGCGGCAGAAGATCTCTTCAAAGCCCGGCACGCTCAGCGCCCAGCGGGTGATGACGGCCATGTCCCGGGCGGTGGTGTAGTGCTGGTCATCGTGCAGGCCGTGGGGGTTCATATAGTGGGTGTTGGCAAGGCCCAGTTCCGCCGCCTTGGCGTTCATGGCGTCCACGCCGCCCTGGATGGTGCCGCTGATGTACTCCGCCAGCACGTTGGCGCCGTCGTTGGCGCTCTCCAGCTCTGTGCCGTAGAGCACGTCCTCAAGGCTCACCACCTCGCCCTCCTGCAGGGCGATGTGGGAAGAGCCGTACTCCAGCTGATGCACCGCGTCGTAGCTCACGGTGAGCTGGGTGTCCAGCTGGCCCTGGGCCTTTTCCAGCGCCAGCGCCATGGTCATGATCTTGGTGATGGAGGCGGGATAGAGCACCTCGTCGGCGTTCTTTTCCATGATGACCTGGCCGCTGTCGGCGTCCATCACGATATATGCCTCGCAGCTTACCGCCGGCCCCTGGTAGGCCAGCGCCGCGGGCGCAAAAACAGCGGCGGAGAGCGCCGCCGCGCACAATGCAGCAAAAAATTTTTTCAAGCCCAACGTCCCTTTGCTTTGTGAGAATATCCGAAACCGCCCCGGCCTGGGCCGGGAACGGGCATGTTCTGAAATATTATACATAAATTTTACTGTGGCGCACAAGGGGTGCACAGAATTTCCACATTTTGTTTAAAAATCGAGGGGGACAGTGGTATAATGGGGTGGATATGGCAGGAAAAGAGGCGGCCCCGGATGGAACCGAAAAGCATCAGCGAACAAAAGCGCGCGGCCCGCGCCGAGGCCCGGGCGCGCCTTGCCGGCTGCACGCCGGAGGACACGGCCCGCTGGGGCGAGGCAATGTTCCGCTATCTGCAAGTGCTGCCGGTGTGGAACACCGCCCGCACGGTGATGTGCTTTGTGAGCATGCCCTCCGAGCCGGACACCCGGCCTCTTCTGCAGGCAGCGCTACGGGAAGGGCGGACCCTCTGCCTGCCCCGCCAGTGCCCGGAGGGGCGGATGGAAGCTCACAGGGTGGCGGCGCTGTTCGCGCTGCAAAAGGGCCCCCACGGCATCCTGGAGCCGCCCTGCACCCTGCCGGTGGTGGACCCGGCGGCCATCGACCTCATCGTGGCTCCTTGCCTTGCCGCCGCGCCGAACGGCGCCCGTCTTGGCCACGGCGGCGGCTTTTACGACCGCTTTTTCGCCCGCAGCGGCGCGGCGCGGGTGGTTTTTTGCCCCTCTGCGGCGGTGTTCCCCCGGCTGCCCGCCGACGAGTTCGACCTGCCCGCCGACCTGGTCATCACCGAGCGGGGCATCCTGTGAAACCAAAAATCCCCCGGAGACAGGCTCCGGGGGTGTTTTTCATTCCCGCAGCACCGGCTGCAGCTGACGGCCGCGCATGGCGCAGGCCAGCGTGTCGGCAATGAGGGAATAGTCGCTTTGCAGGCTGGCGGGCTTTTTCAGCCAGTCGTCCTGGGCAAAGGGCACCAGATACACATTTTTGCGGTTGATGAGCCGGGCCAGATTCTCCATGCTGGCGGCCAGGCCGTCGTTGGTGCTCACCGCCAGGATCAGCGGCTTTGCCCCCCGCAGCATGCTCTTGGCCCCCAGCGTCACCGGCGTGTCGCTGATGCCGGCGGCCAGCTTCGCCAGCGTCGCCCCGGTGCAGGGGGCGATGATCATGGTGTCCGCCATGTTCTGAGGCCCCAGCGGCTCCGCCCCCTGTAGCGTCTCGATGGGCCGGCGGCCGGTGACCGCCTCGATCTTTTTCTTCCAGTCCTCCGCCTTGCCGAAGCGGGTGTCCAGCCCGGCGGCGTTGAAGCTCATCAGCGGCAGCACCCGCGCCCCGCCGCGCACCATCTCCTCCATTGCGCCCAGGGTCTTTTCAAAGGTGCAGAAACTGCCGCACATCGCCCACACCACACGCATCGTTTCCATCAGATCCCCTCTCCCCTTTCTTCCAGCATGGCCAGCACCGCCCGGGCCACGAACTGGCCCGCCGTCACCGGCGCGCACCGGGCGGGCAGGCTGAGGGCGTGGATGGCCCGCACCCCCAGCTCCTTCGCCGCCTCAAAATCCGTGCCGCCGGGCAGGCTGGCCAGGTCGATGACCAGCGCGTCCTTCGGCAAACGTTTCAGCCGGGCCGCGCCCAACACCGGGGCGGGCACCGTGTTCACCGCCACATCGGTGGTTTCCAGCAGGCCGTCCGCCGCCTCCATGGACACGGCATCCAGCCCCTGGCTCATGGCCAGCGCCCGCTGCGCCGGGCTGCGGGCCGCCACCGTGACGCGAGCCCCCAGCGCCGCCAGCCGCACCGCCAGCGCCTGGCCGCACCGGCCGTAGCCCAGCACCAGCACGCCGCTGCCCCAGACCGTGCGCCGCCGCTTTTGCAGGATAAGGCCGATGCAGCCCTCCGCCGTGGGGATGGCGTTCAGCCGCGCCAGTTCCTCCCGCTCCAGATAGTCCGCAAGTTCGATGCCCGCGGCGGCTGCCGCCGCCTTTGCCGCCCCGCTCACCCGGCCGCCGAAGGCCAGCGTGCCGGGCCGGGCCGCGGCCAGAAGCTGTTCCAGTGCCGCCGCGTTCGCCGCCAGCGGTATGGGCAGCAGCGCCCGCTTTGCCCGGGGCAGCCCTTCCGGACCGGTCACCTCGAACCCTTTTTCCCGCAGGTAGTCTGCCGCCGCCTGCTGGCGGGCGTCCTCGCCGATCACCGCAAACACCCCGGGCTGTTTTCCTTCCATCGCCCTTCCCCCCTTGCGCCGGGCGCGGGCTTTTGTGCGCCCGGGCCGGTCTTGTGCCGATTTGACCCATGGTATGCGCCGCAAAGAACAAAAGTGAACGGAGATGCGAATTTGACGCCCGTGATAAGGTGAAAAACCGGCCCGCCGAAAGGCCGCACAAAACAATTTGCAAAAACAGCGCCACTTTTTGCCTTTTGAGTGTTTATTTCGCCGCGAAAAAATTATATAATGGGATACAGGATAACACTTTTCTCCGGCGACGGGTGAAGCGCGCTTCGCCCCATTCTGTTTTTGAGGTGACCCAAATGAGCTACATCGGCGGTTACAACCCCGGCCTTCTCCGGGGCGTGAAGCACCTGCATTTCATCGGCATCGGCGGCAGCGGCATGTATCCGCTGGTGCAGATCCTCAACTCCCGGGGCTACGAGATCAGCGGCAGCGACGTGAACGAAGGTTCCATCATCGACGCCGAGCGCGCCCTGGGCATCACCGTATACATGGGCCACGACCCGCAGAACGTGGTCGGGGCGGACATGGTGATCTACTCGGCGGCCATCCACGACGACAACCCGGAACTGCAGGAAGCGGACGCCCGGGGCATCCCCACGCTGGAGCGCAGCGTGCTGCTGGGCTATGTGAGCCGGCTGTACCCCCACAGCGTGTGCGTGGCGGGCACCCACGGCAAGACCACCACCACCTGCATGATCACCACCATGCTGGAACTGGCGGGCCGCGACCCCGCGGCGGTGATCGGCGGCAAGCTGCCCCTCATCGGCGGCTACGGCAAGGCCGGCACCGGCAGCTGCATCGTGGTGGAGGCCTGCGAGTTTGCCGAGACCTTCCTGCGGCTGACGCCCCACATCGCGGTGCTTTTGAACATTGACAACGACCATCTGGACTACTACGGCACCATGGGCCAGCTGAAACTGGCTTTCAAAAAGTTCGCGTTGATGGCCACCAACACCATCGTGGCCAACGCCGATGACGAGGGCGTCATTCAGGTCATCAACAGCATCGACCGCAACGTGCGCACCTTCGGCATCCAGAAATCGGCGGACTACCGGGCCACCAACATCCGGGAATACAAGCCGGGCTTCTACGAGTTCGACGTGCTGGAGTGGGACACCTACTACGCCCACCTGTGCCTGGCCGCGCCGGGTTATCACAACATCTACAACGCGCTGGCCATGGTCAGCTGCGCCCGGGCACTGGGCCTGGAGGCCAGCGCCGCCGAGGCGGCAGCCCGCAGCTTTGCCGGCGCGGGACGTCGGTTTGAGATCCTGGGCGAAGAGAAGGGCGTGACCATCGCCGACGACTACGCCCACCATCCCACCGAAGTGGCCGCCACCCTAGCCACCGCCAAGAAGCTGGGCTTCAACAAGGTGTGGGCGGTGCATCAGCCTTTCACCTACAGCCGCACCCGCACCCTGTTGCACGAATTCGCCGAGGTGCTTTCCGCCGCCGACCGTGTGGTGCTGACCCCCATCATGGGCAGCCGCGAAGTGGACGACGGCAGCGTGAAGAGTGAAGATCTGGCGGCGCTGATCCCCGGCTGCGTCACGGTGGCGGGCCTCAAGGAGGCCGCCGACTACATCAAGGCCAACGCAGAACCGGGCGACCTGGTGCTGACCCTGGGCTGCGGCGACGTGTACAAAGCCGCGCGCATGATGCTGCAATAAACACACAAAAGACCCGCCGGGCGTTTGCCCGGCGGGTCCCTTTTTGTTGATTCAGGTGGTGCGCAGGCCCACGCTGATGCCCAGCGCCTGATCCACCTTCTGCTGGGCCTCCGGCGGCAGCGCGCCGGTCTTTTCCCGCAGACGGCGCTTGTCCAGCGTGCGGATCTGCTCCAGCAAAACGATGCTGTCCCGCGTCAGGCCGCAGGTGGACGCCGGCAGCTGGATGTGGGTGGGCAGGCGGGTCTTGTCCTGCTTGGAGGTGATGGCCGCCGCGATCACCGTGGGGCTGTGGCGGTTGCCCACGTCGTTCTGTAAAATGAGCACCGGCCGCACGCCGCCCTGCTCCGAGCCCACCACCGGGCTGAGGTCCGCGTAAAACACTTCGCCTCTGTGTACTTCCATGTAACTCTACCCTCCGATGTCTCCCGCCTTACAAAGGCGGCGATGGCTGCCCCCGCTTTTTGTGCGGGGCCTCGGTGGTAGTATGCCCGGCGGGGCCGGGATTTAATCAGGCCCGGTCCAGCACGGCGAAGGCGGCGGCAAGGCCGCCCTCGTGGCTCAAAGAAAGGCTCACATGCAGCCCGTTTTCCGCCAGCCAGGCCGCCGCCGCGCCCCGCAGCGCGTAGTAGGGCGCGCCGCTCTCGGCCCGCAGCACCTGGATGTCCGCCAAAGAAAAGCCGCCCAGCCCCTTGCCGCAGGCTTTCAGAAAGGCTTCCTTGGCGGCGAAGTTCGCCGCCGCGCTGGCCGCCCGCCGCGCCGGGGAGAGCTTTTCCAGAAAGGCCCGCTCTTCCGCCCCGAACACCCGCTGCCAGAAGGCCTCGCTGCCAAGGCTTTTTTCCATCCGCTCAATGCGCACCATATCCACGCCAACGCCGGCGACCATACGCAGTTCCCTCCTTTTCGGTAACAGTTTTATGGTATCACGGCCGGGCGCAGTTTACAAGGCGATGAAATGCGCCTTTTGGCTTGCAAAACGGCGAAGGGTGTGCTATCATAAGTGCTGTGAAACGCGCTGACGAAGGAAAGTAGCGCCGTTCTCCCGGCACAGAGAGGGGCCCCCCGGCTGCAAGGGCCCTGCGGTGGGGGCGGAGGTGAAGTTCCCTTCCGAGCGGCTTTGCTGAACCCTTCGGCAGTAGGCAGAGACGGCATTCCCCCGTTAGCGGGAGCTTGAGTGTTTGCTCAAAGAGCAAGAATCCGGGTGGTACCGCGGAGCTTTTACCGGCTTCGTCCCTGTGAAAACACGGGGGCGAGGCCGTTTTTGTTTGCCCCCCGAAGGAAAGAGAGGAAACGACATGAAAGAGGCATTGGAACAGATCCGCCAAACGGCGAGCCAGCTGATCGCCGCCGCCGACAGTGAGAAGGCAGTGGACGAGCTGCGGGTGCGCTTTTTGGGCAAAAAAGGCGAGCTCACCGGCATTCTGAAGCAGATGGGCAAACTTAGCGCCGAAGAGCGCCCGGTGGTGGGCGCGCTGGCGAACCAGGTGCGCGAGGAGATCGACGAGCGCATCCGCGCCCGCATGAAGGAGCTGGCGGACGCCGCCCTCACCGCCCGCCTTGCCGGCGAGACCATCGACGTGACCCTGCCGGGCAAGCGCCCGGAACAGGGCGGCCTGCACCCCTTCCATCTGGTGCTGAACGACTTCAAGGACATCTTCCTGGGTATGGGCTTTGACGTGGTCAGCGGCCCCGAGGTGGAGCTGGACCACTACAACTTCGAGATGCTCACCATCCCCAAGACCCACCCCGCCCGCGACACCCAGGACACCTTCTACATCACCGAGAACATCCTGCTGCGCACCCAGACCAGCGGCATGCAGATCCGCACCATGGAGAAGCGCAAGCCTCCTATCCGCATCATCGCCCCCGGCCGGGTGTACCGCTCCGACGCGGTGGACGCCACCCACAGCCCCATCTTCCATCAGATCGAGGGCCTGGTTGTGGACGAGGGCATCACCTTCAGCGACCTCAAAGGCACGCTGGAAGTGTTCATCAAAAAACTCTACGGCCCCGACACCAAGGTGCGGTTCCGTCCCCATCACTTCCCCTACACCGAGCCCAGCGCCGAGATGGACATGAGCTGCTTCAAGTGCGGCGGCAAGGGCTGCTCCATGTGCAAGGGCGAGGGCTGGATCGAGATTCTGGGCTGCGGCATGGTGCACCCCAAGGTGCTGGAAAACTGCGGCATCGACTCGGAGAAGTACACCGGCTACGCCTTCGGCATCGGCCTCGAGCGTGTGGTCATGATGCGCTACGGCATCGACGACATGCGCCTTCTGTACGAAAACGACCTGCGCTTCTTAAAGCAGTTTAACTGAGGACAAGGGGGACAACACCAATGGTATTACCCATGAACTGGGCGAAGGAATTCGCCGATCTTACCTGCTCCGCCAAGGAGATGGCCGACCGGCTCACCATGACCGGCAGCAAGGTGGAGTGCTACGAAAATGCCGCCGACGCGGTGGAAAACGTGGTCATCGGCCGCATTGTGTCCATCGTGCCCCATCCGGACTCCGACCACATGGTCATCTGCCAGGTGGAGGTTGGGCAGTCTGCGCCGCTGCAGATCGTCACCGGCGCGGCCAACCTCAAGGTGGGCGACCTTGTGCCCGTGGCGCTGGACGGCTCCAAGCTGCCCGGCGGCGTGGAGATCAAAAAGGGCGTGCTTCGCGGCGTGGAAAGCTGCGGCATGCTGTGCAGCCTGGGCGAGCTGGGCCTGACCGTCCACGACTTCCCCTACGCCATCGAAAACGGCATCCTGGTGCTGGACGAGCGGGACTACCCCGACGGCATGCCCGCCCCCGGCACCCCCGCTGTGGAAGCCCTGGGCATGGACGACGTGGTCTTTGAGTTCGAGATCACCCCCAACCGCCCCGATTGCCTGGCGGTGCGGGAGCTGGGCCGTGAGGCCGCCGCCACCTTCGGCGTGCCCTTCAAGGACCACACCCCGGTGGTGAAGCCCGGCCACGGCAACGTGAATGACCTTTTGAAAGTAGACATCGAGAACAGCGAGTTGTGCATGCGCTACTGCGGCGCGGTGGTGGAGAACGTGCGCGTGGCTCCCAGCCCCAAGTGGATGCGTGACCGGCTGCGTGCCTGCGGCGTGCGCCCCATCAACAACCTGGTGGACATCACCAACTACGTGATGCTGGAGTACGGCCAGCCCATGCACTGCTTTGACCACAAGTACGTGAACGGCCAGCACATCCATGTGCGCAACGCAAAACCCGGCGAGCACATCGTCACTCTGGACGGCGTAGACCGCGCCCTCAGCGAGGAGATGCTGGTCATCGCCGACGACGCGGGCCCCATCGGCGTGGCCGGCGTGATGGGCGGCGAGTACAGCGGCACCTACGAGAGCACCACCACCGTAGTGTTCGAGAGCGCCATGTTCTACGGTCCCTCCATCCGCACCACCGCCAAGAAGCTGGGCCTGCAGACCGAGGCTTCCGCCAAGTACTCCAAGGGCCTTGACCCCAACACCTGCGCCCCGGCCCTGGCCCGCGCGCTGGAGCTGGTGCAGCTGCTGGACGCCGGCGACGTGGTGGACGGCGTGGTGGACATCTACCCCGCCCCCCGCACCGAGAACCGTGTGCCCCTGCGGCCCGAGGTCATCAACCGCCTGCTGGGCACCAACCTCTCCCGCCAGGAGATGGTGGACATTCTGCTGCCTCTGGGCTTCCGCCTCGAGGGCGACGTGGTAGTCTGCCCCACCCTGCGCAACGATGTGAAGCGTGACTGCGACCTGGCCGAGGAAGTGGCCCGGTATGTGGGCTACAACATGATGCCCAGCACCCTGATGAAGGGCGTTGCCGAGGCCCGGCCCACCCCCCGCCAGAGCTTTGACGAAAAGCTCACCCGCACCCTGGCCGG
Source organism: Candidatus Allofournierella merdipullorum (assembly GCF_048426865.1). Taxonomy (NCBI): domain Bacteria; kingdom Bacillati; phylum Bacillota; class Clostridia; order Eubacteriales; family Oscillospiraceae; genus Allofournierella; species Candidatus Allofournierella merdipullorum. Next base: position 6,325 of record NZ_DBFNWJ010000051.1, on the reverse strand, counting down.
CTACGGCCTGTGGGAGTGCGAGAACTTCAGCTTCTACAGCGCCAAGTGCTTCGACCAGATCAACCTGCCGGCGAACGATCCCCTGCGCAATGCGGTGGTCATCTCCAACCCCCTGGGCGAGGACACCAGCATCATGCGCACCACCGCCCTGCCCAGCGTGATGGACGTGGTGGCCCGCAACTTCAGCGCCCGCGCCGCCGAGTGCGCGGTGTTCGAGCAGGCCACCGAGTATCTGCCCAGCGCCCTGGCGGACGAAGTGGCGGACAACGACTTCAACGACTATCCCGCCCTGTGCAAGAAGCTGGCCGCCGAGGGCAAGACCCCCAGCGACCTGCTGCCCACCGAGGTGCAGAAGCTCATTCTGGCGGCCTACGGCCCCCAGTGGGATTATCTGGCCATGAAGGGCGTGGTGGAGGGCCTGCTGGCCACCGCCGGCATCAAGGACTTCACCGCCAAGCGCAACGCCGAGGGCACTGCCTTCCATCCCGGCCGCGCCGCCGATCTCTTTGTGAACGGCGAGAAGGTGGGCACCTTGGGCGAAGTTCACCCCACCGTCTGCGCCAACTACGGTGTGAAGGCCCGGGTGGTGGCCGCCGACCTCGACCTGGATAAGCTGTTCGAGCTGCGGGGCGGCGAGCCTCAGTTCGCACCGCTGCCCAAGCACCCCGCCACCAGCCGCGACCTGGCTCTGGTGGCCGACGAGACCGCCGCTGCCGCCGATCTGGCCGGGTGCATCAAGGCCAACGCCGGCGAGAATCTGGAGAGCCTGACCCTGTTCGACGTGTATACCGGCGAGAAGGTGGGCGAGGGCAAGAAGAGCCTTGCTTACAACCTGGTGTTCCGCGCGGCGGACCGCACCCTCACCGACGCCGAGGTGGACGAGGCCATCGGCCGGGTGCTGAAGGCCCTGGGCGAGATGGGCGTGACCCTGCGCAGCTGAGGGCACAATTAACAAAAGTGTCACGGTTTTGTTGCACTGCGCTGCTTGCAATCGGCCGGATTTTCCTGTATACTATTGCGTATAAACTACTACCTTGCTAAAGGGGGGCTTTGAGATGTCTGATCCTACCGCTGTATTCTCCATCTATGACGAGCGCGACCGCGAGATCCGCGCCGTGGTGCAGGAGGTATACGACGCACTGAAGGAAAAGGGATACAACCCCATTAATCAGCTGGTGGGCTACATCCTCTCGGAGGACCCCACCTACATCACCACCTACAAAAACGCCCGCTCCCTCATCCGCAGGGTGGACCGGGACGACCTTTTGCAGGCGCTGGTGCGCAATTACGTGAATCCCTGATCTTTCAAAAGGGGCTCCGCCGGGCGGCGGGGCCCCTTTTTTCTGCCGGCGGCTCATTTGCAAAGCCCCCGGCTTTTTGTTATACTGAAGCGTGTATCCAAGACTTGAAAAGGGGGCGATGGCATGGCGCCGATCCGGGTGCTTCACTGCGTGGCGGGCCTGGGCCACGGGGGCTACGAGAGCCTCATCATGAACCTCTACCGCAACATCGACCGGGAGAAGGTGCAGTTCGATTTCGTCTCCTCCTTCCCCGGCGTGTACGAGCCGGAAATAGAAGCTCTGGGCGGGCACATCCACCGCATCCCCTTCATCACCCAGAAGGGCCCCTTCGTCTACACCGCGGCCCTGGACAAGGTACTGCGCGCCGAGCCCCGCTACCCCATCGTCCACTCCCACATGGACAAATTCAGCGGCCTTGTGATGCAGCGGGCGGCAAAGGCGGGCATCCCGGTGCGCATCGCTCACAGCCACAACACCAAGAACGAGGGCGGGCTCGCCTTCCAGCTGGTGAAGGACCACTATGGCCGGATGGTGCTGCCCTGGGCCACCGACCTGTTCGCCTGCAGCCGCGCCGCCGCCGACTGGATGTTCGGCGAAAAGGCCTCTGACGCGCGCATCCTCTTCAACGGAGTGCAGCCGGAGGACTTTGCCCCCGACGTCGGGGCCCGAAGCCGCATCCGCGCCGAGCTGGGCCTTGCCGAAAGCACCTTTGTGGCCGGGCATGTGGGCCGGTTCACCGAGCAGAAGAACCACGCGTTTCTTCTGGAAATTTTCGCCGCCCTCCACGCCCGCCGGCCGGACAGCGCCCTGCTGCTGGCGGGGGACGGCCCCCTGCGGCCCAAAATGGCCGAGGCCGCCCGCAAGCTGGGTCTTGAGGGTGCAGTGCTCTTTCTCGGCCCCCGGCAGGACGTGCCGGCGCTGCTTTCTGCCATGGACTGCTTTATCTTCCCCTCCCACCACGAGGGCCTGCCGGTGACGCTGGTGGAGGCCCAGGCGGCGGGGCTGCCGGTGGCCGCCAGCAGCGCCATCACCGACGAGGTGTGCATCACCCCGCTGGTGCGCCGGCTGGGGCTGGACGAGCCCGCCGGCGACTGGGCCGCCGCGGCGCTGGAACTGGCGGAGGGCGGGTTCGCCGCCCGCAGCTGCCCCGCCGGGGCCATCCGGGCCGCAGGCTATGACATTGCCGACACCGCCCGCTGGCTTGAGGAGTTCTATCTCGCCCGCGCCGCGGGCCGCAAGGAGTGAAACACATGGAGCGACCGCTCATCACGGTGATCGTGCTGGTGTACAACGCGGGGAGCTATCTTGCCCCCTGTCTTGAAAGCATTTCCCGCCAGGCCCTCACCGATTTTGAACTGCTGCTGGTGGACAACGGCAGCACCGACGGCTCGGCCGAAGCCTGCGATGCCTTTGCCGAAAGCGAGCCCCGCTGCCGGGTGATCCATCAGGAGAATCTGGGCATCATCGGCGGCCGGGGCGCGGGCGTCCGGGCCGCCCGGGGGGAATATCTGGCCTTTGTGGACTCGGACGACCTGCTCCACCGGCGGATGCTGGAAGCGCTGGCCGACGGCTGTCGCTCCACCGCTCTGCCGGTGGCCTGCTGCCGCTTTCTGCCCTTTTTGGGCGAGCAGCCCCCCGAAGTGCCGGACGAGCCGGGCGAACAACTGCGTTTTGAGGCCCCCCGCCAGCTGGACGCGCTGCTCCACGACAAGCGGGTGGAATACAGCCTGTGCAACAAGCTCTATCACCGCAGCCTGTTCGAGGGGTTCGACTTTTCGTCCCCCGTTATCTACAACGAGGACCTGTATCTCAACTGGCACATCCTGCAGCGGGTGAAGGGCATGGCCTTTGTGGACCTGGTGGGCTATTTCTACCGCCAGCACGCGGCGTCCACCACCCACCGGCCGCTGAATCCCCGGGCGCTGGAGGACCAGCTGTTCGTGGCCTCCACCATCCTGGCGGAGGCGGAGGGCGATGTGCTGGAGCCCTCGGTGCGGGCCTTCTACTACGAAAAGCTGCTGTATCTGGACAGCATGATCCTGCGGCAGGAGAATGCCCGGGATTTCTGCGCCGACCACCGCCGGCTGCGCGCGCAGCTGCGCACCGGGCTGGCAGAGGCCCTTGCCTCCGCCCATCTGCCCCTCAAGATGAAGGGGGCGGCGCTGGTGGCCTGCCTGCCGGGGCCTTTCTACCGCTGGCTGTGCCGGCTGCTGCTCACCGACCGCCGCTGATTTTCGAGGCCGCCCGCGTTTTCGGGCGAGGTGCTTTTGTATGAAACTGCTCTTTATTCTGGACACGGTGGAGTTCCCGCTGGCCCCCACGCCCGCGCTGGCGCGGCGGGTGGCCGGCCTGCTGGCAAAGCGGGGCCACACCGTACATCTTTTGGAACTGTGGGACGGGCAGACGCCGCCCCCTGCCGAGGAAGGCTGCATCAGCCATGCCCTGGCCTTTGGAGACGAGCGCCGGATGAACGAGGCGCTGGAGTTCGGCCGCGCCGGGGGCACGCCGGTGCCCCTGCGGCTTTTGCGCCTTGCCGCAAAGCCCGACGCGGCGCTGGCGGCGGTGCGGCAGATCGGCCTGAAGCGGCCCCGCCGCCTGGTGGCTGCCCGAAACGCCATTGAAAAGCTGGACGCGGCAGAAAATTTTGACGCCGCCGTGGCGGTGGCGGCCCCCTACGCCAGCAGCTTTGCGCTGGCCGAGGCCGCCGTGGCCTGCGCCAAGATCGACTGGCAGATGGACCCCTACGCCGCCAACGCCAGCTATTCCGCCCCCGGAGCCTGGGAGCGGGAACGGCAGCTGGCCCAAGCCATGGACAAACTGCTGGTGGCCCCGGCCATGGCCCGCTACTACGCCCCCGATGCGCCGCTGGCGAACTTTGCCGGGCGGATGCAGGTGCTGGACTTCCCCAGCCTTGTGGCCCCCGTCCCCGCCGCAAAAGCGGTGAAAAGCGAAGCCGGGCGGCGGCGCTGCGTCTTTGTGGGCAGCCTCTACCCCGCCCTGCGCACCCCCCACTACGCCTTGGAGCTGTTCCGGGCGCTGAACGACCCGGGCTGGGAGCTGGTGTTCGTGGGCGGCGGCTGGAACAACTACCCCGCCGACCTGCCCGAGGCCTGCCGCGCCGTTCTGGGCGAGCGGCTGGTCATCACCGGGCCGCTGCCCAAGGCGCAGGCGGAAGAGTATCTGGCGGGCGCGGACGTGCTGCTGAGCCTGGGCAACGACCTGGACAACCAGGTGCCCAGCAAATTGTTTGAGTATTTTGCCGCCGGCAAGCCGGTGCTGCATCTGGCAAAGCGGGCGGACGACCCCTGCCTTGCATATTTTGAGCGCTGGCCGCTGGCGTTGTGCCTGTTCGAAAGCGAGGGCACCGGCGGCGATGTGACCGGGCGGCTGGGCCGCTTTTTGGCCGAAAGCGGCACGAAGGCGCTGCCCTTTGAAGAAGCGGCGCGCCTCTTTGCCGAGAACACCCCCGAACACGCCGCTGACGTGTTGGAAGCCGCCTGCGGCCGTGAATAATACAATAAAGCCCTCCATACCCGTGTATGGAGGGCTTTTTGTATGCGTGATGTCATTCTGCCAGCAGGCGGGCCTGCTTCAGCCAGGGGCGGGCGACAGAGCCGACGCCTTCCGGGATCAGGCCGAAGCGGTATTCCATCCGCACCGGCGCGTCGGCGTCGATGGTCACCGTGGCCACCAGTTCCTCCGGCTCCGTCATCGCGGCGTATTCATCGGGGACCGGAAGCTGCGCCGCCTCGCGGCGGTACTCCACCGTGCACTCCTCCATGGACGCCGCTGCCTGCGGCGCATCCGGCAGGTCCAGCCGGCCGTCGGTGAGCAGACCGCTTTCCTGCAGGCGGAGGTCCATGCTGTTCCAGGCCGCGTTTTCCGGCGAAAAGTCCGCCTGCGCCATCCGCAGCACGTCGCTCTCGGAAAGGGCGTCTTCCGTGCCGGGCCAATCCTTCGCCCGCAGCGCCAGCCAGAGGGTGAATTCCTCCTGCGTCCACTGGCCGGGGGAATCGTAGTCCCGCCAGACGCCGCAGCCCACCAGCGCCGCCAGTTGATGGTCCACCATGGTCCACTGGTCATCGGTGAGGCCCAGCGCGGCGGCGTCCGGGTCGATGGGCGCGGGGTCCTCGTCGATGGCCGCCACCATGCTCTCCCCCACCGCGAACGCTCCGTTCACCGGTTCCATCTGCACCAGCACCGTCCAGATGCCGTCGCTGTACTGCGGCCCGCAGACAGCGGTCTCGGGGGTGTACTTCACCCGCAGCTCGGCCACAAAAAGCTGCCGGGCATCGTCCGCTTCCAGCCAGCCCCGCCAGGTGAGGCCCTCCTCTGTGAGATACTCTTCCAGCCGGGGCCACGCATCCCACTCCGATGGCTCCGCCAACGAGGCTCGCACCACCTCAAAGGCGCTGAGCCGCTTCTCGTCCAGGCCGTACCGTTCCCGCAGCTGCTCCACCACCGCGCCGGCGTCCGCCTGGGCGGGCTCGTTTTGGGTGGCAGACGCGCTCGCTGAGCTGCTGTTCGCTTCCCGGTCCCCCGGCGCAGGCTGCTGCCCGCAGGCGCACAGCAGCGCAGCGGCCAGCAACACTGCCAAGCCGGCTTTTTTGCCCTTCTTCATTCCGCTTCCCTCCCTTGCGCATCCGTTTGCTGCCCGCCTCATGCGGGAAGTCCTTCTATCCTGCAAACGAAACAGCCGCCGCGTTTATTGCCTTGCGGCCCCGGGGCGACTGCCCGCGGACGCAAAAAAGCCCGTCCGCCCCTTTTCGGGGCGGGCGGGCTTTGCACATTCGAGCAATGCCGCGGAGGCGGAAATTACTTCTCTTCGGGCTCGTCGCAGTCGGTGCAGCCGTCGCACTCGCCGTCGCACTCGGTGAACTCGATGTCGAACTCAGCGCCGCAGTTGGGGCAGCTGATCTTCTCGTTGAACAGGGTGTCCTCGTCCACCACGGTCACAGCGCCGCAGTTGGGGCAGGTCAGCTCGTACTCCACCTCGGCCTCCAGCTCGCCGTCGTCCTCGTCCT
>NZ_DBFNWJ010000050.1:0-67224 GCF_048426865.1 Candidatus Allofournierella merdipullorum | reverse complement strand
TACCGGAACCGGGAATTCTGGTGCCGCGGGTACTACGTGGACACTGCAGGAAAAAATGCAAAGAAGATACAGGAGTACATCCAACGACAGTACGAGCAGGACAAAGCAGGAGAGCAACTGACCATGCCGAACTTCTAAAGCACCCGTTTACGGGCGGCAAGTAACAGAACTTTCGCGGCTGGCAGACCGTACTTGCGCGACGTGACGCGCATGCTAGTATTCTAGGGCTATGCCCGCATGTGAAAAACCCCCGGCTTGGCCGGGGGTTATTTATTGCTTCTGTGAGCGGGGCGTCAGTTCTTCTTGCCCTTCAGCTCTTTCATGCGCAGGTCATGGCTCAGGATGCGCTTGCGGATGCGCAGGCTCTTGGGGGTGACCTCCAGCAGCTCGTCGGGGGCCAGGAACTCAAGGCAGCCTTCCAGGCTGAACTTGCTCACCGGCACCAGGCGCAGCGCGTCGTCGGAGCCGGAGGCGCGGGTGTTGGTGAGGTGCTTGGTCTTGCACACGTTCACGGTGATGTCTTCACCGGTGGGGGTGTAGCCCACCACCATGCCGCCGTAGACCTTCTCGCCGGGGGTCACGATCAGAGTGCCGCGGCCCTGGGCGTTGAACAGGCCGTAGGTCACGGCGTCGCCGGTCTCGAAGCTGATCAGGCTGCCGGTGCTGCGGCAGGTGATGTCGCCCTGCCACTCCTCGTAGCCGTCAAAGATGGTGTTCATGATGCCCTCGCCGTGGGTGTCGGTGAGGAACTGGCTGCGGTAGCCAAACAGGCCGCGGCTGGGCATACGGAACTCCAGACGCACCCGGGTGCCGATGGGCTCCATCTGCTGCAGAATGGCCTTGCGGGCGCCCAGAGCGGTCATCACCGCGCCCTGGTAGTCGGTGGGCACATCCACGACCACCCGCTCCATGGGCTCCATGGTCTTGCCGTCCTCCACATGGGTCAGGACCTTCGGGGGGCTGACCTGCAGCTCATAGCCTTCGCGGCGCATGGTCTCGATCAGGATGGACAGGTGCATCTCGCCGCGGCCCATCACACGGAAGGAGTCGCTGGTGGCGGAGTCCTCCACTCGCAGGGCCACGTCCTTCAGCAGCTCGCGCTGCAGCCGGTCGCGGATCTGGCGGCTGGTGACGTACTTGCCTTCGCGGCCGGCGAAGGGGCTGTCGTTCACGGAGAAGGTCATCTCCACGGTGGGGTCGTTGATCTTCACGAAGGGCAGCGGCTCCACGTTGGCGGGGTCGCACAGGGTGTTGCCGATGGTCACGTCGGCCAGGCCGCTGAAGGCCACGATGTCGCCGGCCTTGGCCTCCTCGATGGGCTCGCGGCCGTTGGCCTTGAAGTCATACAGCTTGGTGATGCGTCCGCGCAGGGAGACGTCGGGGTTGTGCCAGTCGCACACCTGCACGTCCTGGCCCACCTTGGCCACGCCGTTCTGGATGCGGCCGATGCCGATGCGGCCCACGAAGTCGTTGTAGTCCACGCTGGAGCACAGCATCTGGAAGGGAGCCTCGGGGTCGCCCTCGGGGCACTTGACGTACTCCAGAATGGTGTCGAACAGGGGCTTCAGGTCGGTGCCCGGCACGTCGGGGCTGTAGCTGGCGGTGCCGGCGCGGCCGGAGCAGAACACCATGGGGCTGTCCAGCTGCTCGTCGGTGGCGCCCAGGTCCATCAGAAGCAGAAGCACTTCGTCGATGACTTCCTTGATGCGGGCGTCCGGACGGTCGATCTTGTTCACCGCGATGACCAGGCTCAGGTTCTGCTGCAGCGCTTTCTGCAGCACGAAACGGGTCTGGGGCATGCAGCCCTCGGCGGCGTCCACCAGCAGCAGCACGCCGTTGACCATCTTCAGAACACGCTCCACCTCGCCGCCGAAGTCGGCGTGGCCCGGAGTGTCCACGATGTTGATCTTCACACCGTTGTAAACGGTGGAGCAGTTCTTGGACAGAATGGTGATGCCGCGCTCCCGCTCGATGTCGCCGGAGTCCATCACGCGTTCAGCCACCTGCTGATTCTCCCGGAACGCGCCGCTCTGCTTGAGCATCTGGTCCACCAGGGTGGTCTTGCCATGGTCGACGTGGGCGATGATGGCAATGTTGCGCAGGTCTGTACGTTGCATTTGCGTACCCTTCCTTTCTTCCCGATGGTCGCGCCCGAAACGCGGCCTTATCTATTACTTCTATAATGCACAGTAAAAAGCACGCTATTTATAGTACGGCACGCCCTGCGGTTTGTCAAGAATATACAAATAATTTTTAAATATTCTGCCAAATGAACAAAATATGCGGTTTTGCTTGTGCTTTCGGAACCGCCGGAAAAGAAAATGAGAGGATTTTTGAAAAAAAGGGCTTGCAAAACCGCCGAACGTCTGCTATAATAACGAAGCTGTCACATGACATGGGCGGTTAGCTCAGCTGGTAGAGCATCTGCTTGACGTGCAGAGGGTCAGGGATTCGAGTTCCTTACCGCCCACCAAACCCCCGGAAACGCACTGCGTTTCCGGGGGTTTTGCTTTTCTTGCGAAAATATGGTATAATTAAAGCGTACCAGGAAAGACCCCCTGCGCCTTGCAACGGCGCAGGGCAACCGATGAGCCGAGGGATGATGTCGTGTGTCATCCCCGGCTTTTTTGCGCGAAAACAGGAGGAAACAGCATGAAGGATCGCAAATGGATCGTTTTGGGCCTGGCGGCGGCTCTGGCGCTGCTTCTGGCGGCCTGCGGCGCGAAGCTGACCGCGGTCACCCTGCCCGAAGAACCTCTGGAACTGACCGTAGGCGGCACGGCGCCGCTGGAACCGGAATTCACCTGGGACGGTGAGGCGCCCGCCGAAGGCCCTGCCGTGACCTATACCAGCGCCGACGAGACGGTGGCCACCGTGGACGAGAACGGCACCGTGACCGTGGTGAGCGCCGGCGAGGTGACCATCACCGCCGAGACGGCCTGGGAGGTGACGGGCAGCGTCACCCTCACCGGCAAAGAGGCTGCCAAGCCCTCGGGCAGCGGCTCTTCCGGCAGCAGCTCCGGCAGCGGCAGCGTTGCCGCTCCCACCGAGGACGCCCCCGAGGGCTGGGGCACCCACGGCTGGTTCTATGTGGACGTGGACACCACCGCCTTTGACCTGCAGAACCAGCTGCGGGCAGCGGCGGGCGCGCCGGCCCTGACCTGGGACGACAGCCTGGCCTCCATCGCCCAGAGCCGCTGCCAGGCCATCGCGGTGGACTTCAGCCACAACGGCGCCCAGACCACCGGCGAGAACATCGCCGTGGGCTACGCCGACGCGGCCTCGGTCATCGCAGCCTGGCAGGGCAGCTCTGGCCACTACGCCAACATGATCAACACCGTTTACACCCGGGGCGCCATCGGCCACATGTACGACGGCGACGGCTGCCATTACTGGGTGGCTGTGTTCGAATGAGCACCGGGAAAAAGTGAACCCACCGGCCCGGCGGCCCCTTTTCGAAAGGGCCGCCGGGCCTTTTTTGTTCCAAAGCGGAAAAACCGCCCTCCGTTTGCCCTGGCCGCAGTTTTGTGATATACTATATCGGATAATATGGAGAAGTGTGGCCGCAGGGCCAAAGAGGGAAGAGTTTATGCGCGTTTTGGGCATCGACCCCGGCTACGCCATCGTGGGCTGGGGGGTCGTGGAATACATCGGCAACCGGTTCACGCCGGTGGACTTCGGGGCGGTGACCACCCCGGCGGACATGCCCTTCGAGCAGCGCCTGGCGGCGGTGTACGAGGGTGTTTCGCGGGTGATGCGGGACTATTCCCCCGAGGCACTGAGCATCGAGCAGCTGTTCTACCAGCACAACCAGACCACCGTCATCGGCGTGGCCGAGGCCCGGGGGGTCATCCTGCTGGCCGCCGCCCAGTGCGGCGTGCCGGTGTTCGAATACACCCCCATGCAGGTCAAGCAGGCGGTCACCGGCTATGGCAAGGCGGTGAAAAAGCAGGTGCAGGAGATGACCCGGGTGCTGCTGCGCCTGGACAAAGTCCCCAAGCCCGACGACACCGCCGACGCGCTGGCCATGGCCATCGCCCATTGCCACTGCAGCCGCAGCCGGCTGCAGAACATGCCCTTGCGCTGATAAAGGAGGCGTTTCGCCGTGATCTATTGCCTGAACGGAAAGATTTTGAAAAAAAGCCTGGACCAGGTGGTCATCAGCTGCGCCGGGGTGGGCTATCAGGTGCAGGTGCCCTCCAGCGTGGCGGGGGCGCTGCCCGCCGTGGGCCAGGAGGCCACCCTCTACACCTGCATGAACGTCACCGAAAGCGACGTGTCCCTTTTCGGTTTTGCCGACGAGGAGCAGCAGGCCTGCTTTAAAATGCTCACCGCCGTGAGCGGCGTGGGCCCCAAGGTGGGGCTGGCGATCTTGAGCGTGCTCACCCCCCAGCGCATCGCGCTGGCCGCCTCGGCGGGGGATCACAAGGCCTTCACCGCCGCCACCGGCGTGGGCCCGAAGCTGGCCCAGCGCATCACCCTGGAACTGAAGGACAAGGTGGGCAAGGGCCTGGCCGAGGGGCTCACCCTCGCCGATTTGGGCCCGGCGGCCCCCGCGGCGGGCAGCAATCTGGCCCAGGCGGCCGCCGCTCTTACCAGCCTGGGCTACACTTCCGGCGAGGCGGCGGCAGCGCTGACCAAGCTGGACGATACCCTGCCGGTGGAAGAACTCATCAAGCTGGCGCTGCGCGGCATGGCAAGGAGGTAAACCGTGGAAGATTTTGACCGCAACGACCGTCTGGTCAGCCCCGAGATGAACCGGGGCGAAAGCGAGGAACTGAACCTCCGCCCCCGCACGCTGGAAGAGTATGTGGGCCAGGAGAAGGTCAAGGAGAACCTGCGCATCTATCTGGAAGCCGCCAAGCGCCGGGGCGAGCCCATGGACCACATCCTGCTCTACGGCCCTCCGGGCCTGGGCAAGACCACCCTGGCGGGCATCGTGGCCCAGGAGATGGGGGTGCAGATCCGCATCACCAGCGGCCCCGCCATTGAAAAGCCCGGCGACCTGGCCGCCCTGCTGACCAATCTCCAGGAGGGCGACGTGCTCTTCATCGACGAGATCCACCGCCTCTCCCGCCAGGTGGAGGAGGTGCTCTATCCCGCCCTGGAGGACTACGCCCTGGACATCATGATCGGCAAGGGCCCCAGCGCCCAGTCCATCCGCATCAACCTGCCCCGGTTCACCCTCATCGGCGCCACCACCCGGGCCGGTCAGCTCACTGGCCCGCTGCGTGACCGCTTCGGCGTGCTTTTGAAGCTGGAGCTTTACAGCCCCGACGAGCTGGCCCGCATCATCCGGCGCAGCGCCGGCATTTTGGGCCAGCCCTGCACCGAGGAAGGGGCTCTGGAACTGGCAAAGTGCAGCCGGGGCACCCCCCGTGTGGCCAACCGCCTGCTCAAGCGGGTGCGGGACTTCGCGGTGGTGCTGGGGGACGGCACGGTGGACGGCGATGCCGCCCGGCTGGCCCTCAAGCGCATGGACATCGACGCGCTGGGCCTGGACGAGCTGGACCGCAGCCTGCTGCGGGCCATCATCGAGCTGTACGGCGGCGGGCCGGTGGGTCTGGACACCCTGGCCGCGGCGCTGGGCGAAGAGGCGGTGACGCTGGAGGACGTGTGCGAGCCCTATCTCATGCAGATGGGCTTCCTTACCCGCACCCCCCGGGGCCGGTGCGTCACCCGGCTGGCCTACGAACATCTGGGCATGCGTGCTCCCGCCGCTGCCGAGGAAAACGGCCAGCAGAGCATGTTTTGACCCGATGCAACAAGAAAACTTCACAATTACAGGGTACAATATAGAATCCACTGCTGTGGAATGAGAAAAAGGAGAAGTGCCTATGCGTGCTGCTGGCAACTGGCAGGACTATGAACTCATCGACGCCACCGGCGGCAACCGGCTGGAGCGTTGGGGCGACGCGCTGCTGGTCCGCCCGGACCCGCAGGTGGTCTGGAAGAACGAGCGCACCAGCCCCCTTTGGGCCAAGGCGGACGCGGTCTATCACCGCAGCGACAAGGGCGGTGGCCGCTGGGAATACCGCCGCCGTCTGCCGGAAAAATGGCAGATCGGCTGGGACGATCTGCGGCTGGTGGTCAGCCCCACCGGCTTCAAACACACCGGCGTGTTCCCCGAACAGGCGGTGAACTGGGCCTTCTATAAAAAAATCATCGCCGCCGCCGGCCGGCCCATCCGGGTGCTGAACCTCTTCGGCTACACCGGCGGAGCCACCCTGGCCTGCGCCGCCGCGGGGGCCAGCGTCTGCCATGTGGACGCCTCCAAGGGCATCGTGGCCTGGGCGCGGGAGAACGCCGCCGAAAGCCGCCTGGCGGACAAGCCCATCCGCTGGATCGTGGACGACTGCTCCAAGTTCGTGGCTCGGGAAGCCCGCCGCGGCAGCCGCTACGACGCCATCATCATGGACCCGCCCAGCTACGGCCGCGGCCCCGGGGGCGAGGTGTGGAAGCTGGAAGACTGCATCTACGACCTCATCGCCCAGTGCGCCGGGGTGCTCAGCGACGCGCCCTTGTTCGTGGCGGTGAACAGCTACACCACCGGCCTGTCGCCGGCGGTGATGGAGTACATCTTAAAGACCCTTCTGTGCCCGGTGTACGGCGGCGAGACGTCTTGCGACGAGATCGGCCTGCCGGTGTCCAGCACCGGCGGTGTGGTGCCCTGCGGCGCCACCGCCCTGTGGCTGGCAAACGGCGCACGGACGGGGGAGGAACAGTAATGGAGCACATGATCAACGCCGAGGGTGTGCGCTTTCGCTACACCCCCGAATCGCCCCTGGCCGTGGACGGCGCGTCCGTCGCGGTGGACAAGGGCGAGTTCGTTGCGGTGCTGGGGGCCAACGGCTGCGGCAAGAGCACCCTGGCCAAGCACTTCAACGCCATCCTGCTGCCCGAGGCCGGCACCGTGCTGGTGGAGGGCATGAACACCGCCGACGAGGAACACCTCTATGATATCCGCCAGAAGGTGGGCATGGTGTTCCAGAATCCGGACAACCAGATCGTCGCCACCGTGGTGGAGGAGGACGTGGCTTTCGCCCTGGAAAACCTGGGCGTGCCCCCCGCCGAGATCCGCGCCCGCATCGACGACGCCATGAAGATGGCGGGCATCTACAAACACCGGGAAAAAGCGCCCCACAAATTGTCGGGCGGCCAGAAGCAGCGGGTGGCCATCGCCGGCGTCATCGCCATGCGGCCGGACTGCCTGGTGCTGGATGAATCCACCGCCATGCTGGACCCCCGTGGCCGGGAAAAGGTGATGGAGACCATCCGCCACCTCAACCGGGACTACGGCATCACCGTGGTGTCCATCACCCACTACATGGACGAGGCCGCCCAGGCCGACCGTGTGGTGGTGATGAGCGAGGGCAAGGTGGTCATGGAAGGCACCCCCCGCCAGGTGTTCAGCCGGGTGGAGGAACTGCACCGGCTGCGGCTGGACGTGCCTCAGGTCACCGAGCTGTGCTGCCAGCTGGCCGAGGCCGGGGTGGACATCGCCACCGACATCATCAACGAGGAAGAATGCGCCGCCGCTCTCTACGAGCTTTTGAAGTAAACGCGGCGGTTTCGGGGCAAAGGCCCCGCAAGAGGGAGGGAAAGGCGGCCTATGGCAGCCATCATCGAAACAAAGGGTCTGACCCATATCTATAACCCCGGCATGCCCGACGCCACCGTGGCGCTGGACAAGGTGGACTTTGCCGTGGAAGAGGGCGACTTCGTGGGCATCATCGGCTCCACGGGGTCGGGCAAAAGCACCCTCATCACCCACTTCAACGGCATTCTGAAGCCCACCGAGGGCCAGGTGCTGGTGGACGGCCAGGACATCTGGGCAAAACCGGCGGACATCCGCAAGTTCCGCTTCATGGTGGGGCTGGTGTTCCAGTACCCCGAATACCAGCTGTTTGAGGAGACGGTGTATAAAGACATCGCCTTCGGCCCCAAAAACATGGGCCTGGACGAGGCCGAAATAGACCGGCGGGTGAAGAGCGCCGCCCGGTTCGTGGGCCTCAAAGACGAATATCTCGAGCGCAGTCCCTTTGAGCTTTCCGGCGGCCAGAAGCGCCGGGTGGCCATCGCCGGCGTGATGGCCATGGAGCCGAAAATCCTGGTGCTGGACGAGCCCGCCGCGGGCCTTGACCCGGAGGGACGGGAGATGATCCTCTCCCAGGTCAAGCGCTTCCACAAGGAGACCGGCACCACCGTCATTCTGGTGAGCCACTCCATGGAGGACATCGCCAAATACGCCGACAAGGTGCTGGTGATGGACCAGCGCCGCATCGCCATGTACGACACGGTGGAGAAGGTCTTTGCCCGGGCGGACGAACTTCTGGAGCTGGGCCTCTCGGTGCCCCAGGTGACCAAGGTGTTCCTGCGGCTGCGGGCCATGGGGCTGGACCTGCCCCAGGATGTGTACACCGTGCCCTACGCGGTCAGGACCATCCAGGCCGCCCTGGCGAAAAAGAACGGGGGAGGTGAGGCGACGTGCTGAAAGACATCACCATCGGCCAGCACTTCCCCGGAAACTCCGCGGTGCACCGCTGCGACCCCCGGCTGAAAATTCTGCTGGTCATCGCCTACATCGTCATCCTGTTCACCGTCACCAATTTCCTGGGCCTGGCGCTGAGCATCCTGCTGCTGGCGGGGCTGTATCTCATGGCCCGCATCCCCCTCAAACTCATTCTGAAGAGCCTCAAGCCCATCATGCCCATCGTGGTGTTCACGGCGGTGCTCAACCTCTTCTTTATGGGGGGCGAGGGCGAGCCGCTGGTGGCGTTCTGGGTCTTCCGCATTTATAAAGAGGGCGTGGCCTACGCCATCTTCATGGCGGTGCGTATCGTGGCCCTCATCGCGGGCACCAGCCTGCTCACCTACACCACCAGCCCCATCGTCCTCACCGACGCCATCGAGCGGCTGCTGCGTCCCTTTGCGAAACTCCATCTGCCGGTGCATGAGCTGGCCATGATGATGACCATCGCCCTGCGTTTTATCCCCACCCTCATCGAGGAGACGGATAAAATCATGAACGCCCAGAAGGCCCGGGGCGCCATGCTGGACAGCGGCTCCCTCTCCGACCGGGTCAAGGCCATGGTGCCCATCCTCATCCCGCTGTTCATCTCGGCCTTCCGCCGGGCGGACGAGCTGGCCATGGCCATGGAGTGCCGCTGCTACCGGGGCGGCGAGGGCCGCACCCGGCTGAAAGTGCTCCGCTTCGGCGCGCTGGACTGGGCGGCGCTGGTGGTATGCACGCTGGCCTTCGCGGCCCTGTGGGCCACCCGCTTCCTGATGCCGGGGGTTTTGTAACATGAACATCCTGCTGGATATCAGCTACGACGGCACAAACTTCTGCGGCTTTCAGGTGCAGAAGAACGGCGTTTCCGTCTGCGAGACCCTTCAAAACGCCCTGGAGGCCCTTTTCGGCGCCCGGCCGGACGTGAAGGGCTGCGGCCGCACCGACGCGGGGGTGCATGCCTTGCACTACGCGCTGAACTTTTGGGCGGACACCTCCATTCCGGTGGAAAAACTGCCCCTGGCCCTCAACCGTCACCTGCCCGACGCGGTGCGGGTGAACGCCGCGCACCGGGTGCCGGAGGAATTCCATGCCCGCTATTCCGCCCACACCAAGACCTACGTTTACCGCATCTGGAACAGCCCGGTGGAAAGCCCTTTTGAGGCGGCCTACCACCACCGCATCAGCGCCCCGCTGGACGCGGAGGCTATGGACAAAGCGGCGGCGAAGTTCGTGGGCACCCATGACTTTTTGAGCCTTTGCTCGGCGGGCAGTTCGGTGGCGGCAAAGGGCGACACCGTGCGCACCATCACCGCCTGCAAGGTGGAGCGGCAGGGGCCGCTCGTCACCATCACCGTCACCGCCGACGGCTATCTCTACAACATGGTGCGCATTCTGGCCGGCACCCTTGCCGAAGCCGGCCGGGGCGCCCTTGAACCCGACGCTGTGCCCGCCATTCTGGCCGGGCGCGACCGCTCTCTCGCCGGGCCCACCCTGCCGGCGAAGGGACTGTTTTTGAAACAGGTGGACTACCCTGCAGAGGCGCTGGGCCTCTGAATCCGTTTTTGAAAGGAGGCGCCGCCGTGAGCGAAGAAAGGTCCAATGTGACCCGTTTGCAGGAACTGCGCCGCCGGCGCGCGCTGCGGCGGCTGCGCAGGCTGCTGCTGGTGCTGGCCGCCGCGGGCGCGGTGGCCCTCTATTTCACCGGCGCGTTCAGCCAGGCGGCCCTGGCCGCCCGGGAGACCTTCGACTCGGTGCGCATCGCCCTGTCGCCCGGGGCGGGCTGGCCGGTGAAGACCGGCATCCCCGAAGTGCTGCAGGCCGAGCCTCTTTCCGGCGGCTTTGTGCTGCTGGGCAAGCAGGACGTGGGCGTCTGGTCGGCGGGCGGCACCCAGCTGCGCACCATCCAGCACGGCTACGCCCGCCCGGCCGTCAGTGTGGGCAACACCCGCTTTTGTCTCTATGGCCGCTCCGGCTATGAGCTGCGGGTGGAGGGCCGCACCGACACCCTCTACAAGCGCACTTTTGAACAGCCCATCCTGCTGGCCGAGATGAGCACCGGCGGCAGCGTGGCGGTGGTGACCCAGTCCGACCGGTTCGCCGCCGAGCTCACCGTGTGGGACGCCTCCATGGAGTTCCGCTACGGCTGGAACCCCACCGACACCGAGGGAACCCCGGTGCGGGTGGCCTTTGCCCGGGACAACAAGCGCCTGGCGGTGGCCTGCCTGGTGGCCCAGGGGGGCAGTTTGCAGACCAACCTCTATTTCCTGGACATCCGCAGCGATGAGATCACCGCCTCGGCCAGCGCCGGCGGCCAGCCGCTGCAGCTCCACTGGCTGACCAACGACCGGCTGCTGGTGCTCTATGACCGCATGGCTGCCGTTTACAACGCGGCCACCGGCGAGCAGACGGCGGTGTTCAGCTACGAGGGCGAGACCCTGGGCGCGGCGTCGGTGTCCGGCCAGAACTGCGCGCTGCTGTTCAGCCCCGACGCCAGCGATTCCCCCGCTCGGCTGGTGGTGCTGGACCCCCAGATGCAGATGCTGGGTGAGGCCAGCGTGCCCGCCCCCGCCGCCGGGGTGGTTTGCACCCGCACCGCGGCATATGTTTTAAGGCAGGAGAGCGTGGCCGCCTACAGCCTGGCCGGCGAGGCCCTGTGGGAAGCCCCCACCGGGACCAAGCCCCTGGCCGTGCTGGACGCGAAACAGCTGGTGGTGGTCACCGGCGGCCAGGCGGACCTGCTCACCGGGGAGGGCCAGAGCGCCTGACCCTGCCAAAACCAACGAAAAAGGAGTGATCGGATGAACGCGGCCATCGTGTTCGATTTTGTAATGCTGGCCCTGCTGCTTGTGGTGGCCTTCGCCTACGCCCGCCGCGGCTTTGCCGCGGGCCTTGTGCAGTTCGTGGGCAATCTGGCCAGCCTCATCGGGGCGCTGGTGCTCAGCCAGGAAGCCTCGCCGCTGCTGTTTGAACAGTTCTTCCAGAGCGGCTTTGTGACCAGCATCCAGAACACCATCTCCGCCGAGGGGACGGTGAACATCCAGTCCACCATCGAAAAGTACGCCGGGTTTCTGCCCGAGAGCATCAAGGAGAGCCTCACCGCCTCCGCCGCCGGCCTTTTGGACAGCGGCGCGCCGGACCTGGCGGTGAAACTGGTGGACGAGGTCATCGCCCCGCTGCTCACCCCCATCATCGCCATCGTGCTGTTCTTCGTGGCCTTTGCCCTGTGCAAGCTGCTGGTGAGCCTGCTGGTGGCGGTGCTCACCAACGTCAACCGCATCCCGCTGATGGGCTCGGTGAACCGGTTCTTCGGCTTTCTCATGGGCCTGCTGGCGGGCACGGTGGACCTGTATCTGGTGCTGTGCGCCGTGTGGGCGGTCATCGTCATCACCGGCGGCTCCATCGAGTTTTTGAACGACCAGGCGCTGGCGGGCAGCATCGCCTACAGCGCGTTCGGCAAATTCAATCCGTTTTATTAAAGGGGCCGCGGGCCCCGTGACCCTGAGCTTTTGCCAGACGGCAGAGAGGGAGAGAGACCTATGCTTTGTGTTAAATGCAAAAAACGCACCGCCGTGGTGTTCATCCAGCGCATGGAGGACGGCCAGCCCAAGCAGGAGGGCTACTGCCTCACCTGCGCCCGGGCGCTGGGCATCAAGCCGGTGGACGACCTGATGAAACAGTTCGGCATGCGCGACGAGGACCTGGAGGCCATGGAGGAGCGCATGAACAGCTTCATGGAAGAAGCGGGGGAGAACGGCCTGTCCGGCATGTTCCCCTTTGCCCCCATGGGCGAAGAGGAGGGCGACGACGGCAAGGAGGGCGGCTCCGACGAGGAGTTCACCCCCGGCGGCTCCGCCACCTTCCCCTTCGGCTTTGGTTCCAAGGGCGACAAGAAGAAGGAAAAAGACAAGGAAAAAGGCCCCGGCAAGCTGAAATTCCTGGATAAGTACTGCGAGAACCTCACCGCCCGCGCCGCTGCCGGCAAGCTGGACGAGATCGTGGGCCGCGACCAGGAAATTTACCGTACCATCCAGATCTTGGCCCGCCGCCAGAAGAACAACCCCTGCCTCATCGGCGAGGCCGGCGTGGGCAAGACTGCCATTGCCGAGGGCATCGCCCAGCGCATCGCCCGGGGCCAGGTGCCCGCCTGCCTCAAGGGCAAAAAGCTCTACCGGCTGGATCTCACCGCCCTGGTGGCCGGCACCCAGTTCCGCGGCCAGTTCGAGCAGCGGGTCAAGGGCCTCATCGACGAGGTCAAGCGGCTGGGCAACGTGATCCTGTTCATCGACGAGATCCACAGCATCACCGGCGCGGGCGACAGCGAGGGCGCCATGAACGCGGGCAACATCTTAAAGCCCGCTCTGTCCCGCGGTGAAATTCAGGTCATCGGCGCCACCACCTTCACCGAGTACCGCAAGTTCATCGAGAAGGACCAGGCGCTGGAGCGCCGCTTCCAGCCCGTGAAGGTGGGCGAGCCCAGCATCGCCGACGCCATCAATGTGCTGAATGGCATCAAGAAGTATTACGAGGCCCACCACGGCGTGGAGGTGCCCGCCCAGATCGTTTCCGCGGCGGTGAACCTCTCCGAGCGGTACATCTCCGACCGCTTTTTGCCGGACAAGGCCATCGACCTGTTGGACGAGGCCTGTGCCTGCTGCAACCTGCGCCACCCCGAGATCAGCGAGCTGGCCGACACCCAGAAGGCTCTGGCCGCGCTGGAAGCGGAGGAGCTGGCCCAGGAGCAGGCGGGGAACGGCCCGGACTACGAGCGCCTGGCCCAGATCAAGACCGAGATGGCCCAGCTTCGGGAAAAGCTGCCCGAGCTTCAGATGAAGGCGGGCGGCATCAAGGTGGAGATGCAGGACGTGGCCAAGGTGGTGGAGCTGTGGACCGGCATCCCCGCCATGAAGGTGGAGCAGAGCGAGTTCGCAAAGCTGCTGAACCTGGAAAGCGAGCTGAAAAAGCGCATCATCGGCCAGGACGAGGCCGTGGAGGCGGTGGCCCGCGCCATGAAGCGCGCCCGGGCCGACCTTTCCGGCAAGCGGCGGCCCGCCAGCTTCATCTTTGTGGGCCCCACCGGCGTGGGCAAGACCGAGCTGGTGCGCCAGCTGGCAAATCAGCTGTTCGACACCCCCGACCCGCTCATCCGCATCGACATGAGCGAGTATATGGAAAAGCACGCCGTCAGCCGGCTCATCGGCGCCCCTCCGGGCTACGTGGGCCACGACGAGGCGGGCCAGCTCACCGAGCAGGTGCGCCGCCGGCCTTACAGCGTGGTGCTGTTCGACGAAATCGAAAAGGCCCACCCGGACGTGATGAACATCCTGCTGCAGATCCTGGACGAGGGCCGCATCACCGACAGCCAGGGCCGCACGGTGAACTTTGAGAACACCGTCATCTGCATGACCAGCAACGCCGGCAGCACCGAAAAGACCGGCGAGACCGGCTTTGCCAAGACTGCCGAGCAGATGAGCGCCAACAAGGCCATGAAGGCGCTGAGCGACTTTTTGCGCCCGGAGTTTCTGGGCCGTGTGGACGAAGTCATCGCCTTCAAGCCTCTGTCGGAGGAGAGCCTGGAGCGCATCGCCGCCCTGGTGCTGGACGAGTACGTCCAGCCCCTTGCGGACAAGGGCGTGGCCTTCACCTACACCCCCGCCGCCTGCAAGGCGCTGGTGGCCGAGGCGGGCGCCAAGTTCGGCGCGCGCGATCTGCGGCGCACCATCCGCAAGAAGGTGGAGGACCCCCTGGCCGAGCGGTTCGTTGCGGGCACGCTCACCGGCACCGTCAAGCTGGACGCGCCGGAAGGCCGGCTGGAACTGATGTAACGGAGTTGTCTCTGAATTGTAACCGAAAAGTTTACGAAAAACTGACAATGACGGCGTAAAGTTGAAATATTTTCGGGTGCCGGTCCGTTAGAGGGGTGTAAGCCCCTCGCGGCGGGCCGTCGCGGAGGAGCGTGAGGAAATGGCGGAATTGCCGGTGTGCGAGAGCACCGAGATGGAACGGCTGGTGGACGAGTACGGCACCGGCATGCTGCGCATGTGCTGCATGTATCTGGGCGACGTTCACCTTGCTCAGGACGCCGTGCAGGACGCCTTCATCAAGATCTACCGCGCCTGGCGGCCCATCGAAAATCCCGCCGCCGAAAAGGCCTGGGTCATGCGCATCACGGTGAACGTCTGCAAGGACTATCTGCGCAGCGCCTGGAAGCGTAAGGTCAGCCTGGTGGAGCAGTACCCCGAGATGCCGGGCATGGAAAACCCCAAGGACGGCCAGGGCCGCCTGTTCCAGGAGATCATGGCCCTGAAGCCCAAATACAAAGAGGTCATTCTGCTGCACTATTACCAGCAGCTGAAGGTCAACGAGATCGCCGCGGTGCTGGGCGCGCCCCAGTCCACGGTGAGCATCCGCCTGCGGCGTGCCCGCGAGGCGCTGAAAAAACGATTGGAAGGAGGGCAATATGAAGATCTGTGACGAAACCGTCCGGGCCGCTGTCGACAGCGGCTTGAGCAGCGTCCGGATGGACGCTGCTCAAAAGCAGGCTATCCTGGCCCAGTGCCGGCCCACGGTGGCCGTGCGGCGTCCGCTTCGCCCGCTGCGGCGCGTGCTGGCGCTGGCCGCGGCCTTTGCCCTCGTTCTGTGCCTGGGCGGCGGCGTGCTGGCCGCGGCTCCGGAACTGCAGCAGAAGCTGGCCGTGCTGGGCGAGGAGACGCTGCAGATGCTCCAGCCCATCAACCAGGTCAGCGAGGACGATGGCGTGCGCATGGAAGTGCTGGCTGCCATGAGCGACGGCCAGGTGGCCGCCGTCTACATCGCCCTGCAGGACACCACCGGCCAGGGCCGTATCGGCCCGGACGCCGATATGTACACCGCCGACATCAGCGGTGCCTTCTTCACCGCCGGCGAGGTGGCGGAGTACGACGAGAGCACCGGCACCGCCATCCTGCGGCTCACCGGCGACGGCAGCCAGCAGCTTGCGGGCAAAAAGGTCACCGTGGGCACCACCAGCATCACCTCCGGGCTGTCCTTCAACGACCCGGTGGACCTGGGCTATACCATGGAAGAAGTGCGCAGCCTTACCGGCAGCATTCCGGTGCAGTATAACCGGCAGATCGATTCCTGGGGCGCCACCGGCCCTGCCATGGAGTGCTACACCAAGCTGCTGGACGAGGGCAAGATCCCCGTGCTCACCGGCTGGGAAGAGCCGGTCGCCCTGCCCGGTGTGGACTGGGCCAATGTGAACGCCGCGGGCGTGGTGGACGGCCAGCTGCACATCCAGGTGAACAACCTGGGCGGCATGGGCCGGGTCAACCGGCTATCCTTCTCTTTGTGGGACGCGTCCGGCGAACGGGTGCCCTGCACCGAGCTGGAAATGGACCTGGGTGAAGATCACAAGATGGGCACCTTCCAGAGCTACAACGACCTGGTGGAGTATGTGCTCATTCCGCCGGAGGATGCGGACCTGTCGGAGCTGTCCATCCGGATGGAGACCATGACCTACGACCATCTGCTCGACGGCAACTGGGCCACCACCTTCCGGTTGGAGGAAGCCAGCGAGTCGCTGGTCATCCCCTGCGGCAAGGATATGAATCCCTGGACGTTGGACGAAGTGCAGGTGTCGCCCATCTCTGTCACCGCCTTCGGCAGCGGCGAGATGACCGCCGAGAGCGAAGCCGCCGACCTGAAGGTTATTCTCACCGACGGCAGCGAGGTGTCCAGCAGCAGCGCCAGCGTCAGCACCGGCGACGGGACCGTCATCTGCCGCAGCATCTTTGACCGGGTCATCGACCTGGAGAATGTGGCAAAGGTGACCCTCAACGGCGAGGAACTGCCGCTGCCCTGAACGTTTCCACAAACCAAAAGCGCGCTTTGCCAAAGGGCAAGGCGCGCTTTTTTGTGCGGCGGATTCAGCCCTCCTCCTGCGCCAGCAGCGACTGACGCAGCGAACCCACCGCCGCTTTTTCGATGCGGCTGATGTAGCTGCGGCTGATGCCCAGAAGATCGGCCACCTCCTGCTGGGTCATGGGCGGCTGGCCGCCCAGGCCGTAGCGCAGCAGCACCACCTGCCGCTGCCGACCGGAAAGGCCGTCCACCAGCTGCCGCAGCCGGGCGGTCTCGTCCCGGCGCTCGCAGTCCTCGTCCAGCAGAAAATCGTCCGGCACCACGTCGATCACCGTCAGGGCGCTGCCGTCCTTGCCCGCCTCGATGGGTTCGTTCATGCTCACCGTGGCGGGGGCCTTCTTCTGCTTGCGGAAACTCATGCGCACCTCGTTGTCGATGCAGCGGGAGGCATAGGTGGAAAAGCGGGCCTGCTTTGTGTTGTCGAAACTGTTCACCGCCTTGATGAGCCCGATGGTGCCGATGCTGATGAGATCCTCGGCGTCGCCGGGCAGGGAATAGTATTTCTTCACCACATGAGCCACCAGCCGCAGGTTGTGGCGGATGATGCGGTCCCGGGCGGCCATGTCGCCTTTTTTGAAAGCCTCGAAGGCCTCCACTTCCTGCCGCGGCGTCAGCGGGCGGGGAAAACTGCCCGTTTCCAGATGCAGCGCCAGATACAGAATGTGGGACGCGATAAAACTGAAAAAGATGCCGAACATAAAACAACCCTCCCTGCCATAAAGGTATGGCGGGAGGGCGGTGTTGTATGCCCGGGCGCGGGGCTTATTTCAGCTGCAGCCCGTCGTGGAAGGCGCGGCCGGCGATTTCGCCCACCGTGCGGTAGAGGTTGTGGACAGGGTCAAAGGTGATGGGCCGCAGTTTGGCCGGGTCGATGCGGCCGGCTTCGTCCAGCACCGCCTCGTCGGCGCTCACGTTCACGATCTCGCCCACCAGACGGCAGCTTTCCGGGTCATAGCTCACCAGGCGGCACTCCACCGCCATGGGCAGTTCGTCGATGAGGGGCGCGTCCACAAAGGCGGAGGGAGTGACGTGCCAGCCTGCCTTTTCCAGCTTGTTTTTCACCTTGTTGCCCGACTCGATGCCCACATAGTCGCAGGCCGCCATCTGGTCGGCCGTGGCCATGCTCACGGTGAAAGCCTTGCGGGCCAGGATGTTGGCGGTGGTCTTGTGGTCGGCGCTGATGCAGAAGGAAAGCTCCTTGTCATCGCTCACGCCGCCCCAGGCAGCGTTCATCGCGTCGGGGATGCCGTCCTCGCCCCAGCTGGCCAGAATGAACACCGGCTGGGGATAGGTCCAGGGTTTCGCTCCGAAATTTTTGCGCATGGTATCTCCTCCTTATGCCCGGCGTCATTCTGCCTTGGAGCCGCCCTGCCGGTGCCGGCGCTGCTCCACCATCTCTACGAACCATTCTACCATATTCGGGTCCTGATGGGAGAAAAATGCGCTCTGCTTTTTGTCCAGCGCGGCGATGGACTCCATCTCCTCTTCGCTGAGAGAAAAATCGAACACGTCCAGATTTTCCCGCATGCGCTCCAGATGGACGGACTTTGGGATGACCGCCACCCCCCGCTGCAAGTGCCAGCGCAGCATGACCTGGGCGGCGGTCCTGCCGTGGCGGCGGCCGATGTCCGTCAGCGCCGGGTCGGAGAACACGCCGCCCCGACCCTCCCCAAAGGGAGCCCAGGCCTCCGGCTGCACGCCGTACTTTTTCATCCACTGTATGGCCTCGGCCTGCTGGTGGTAGGGGTGCATCTCCACCTGATCCACCATGGGCCGGATGCGGGCAAAGCTGGCCAGGTCCACCAGCCGGTCGGGATAAAAGTTGGACACGCCGATGGCCCTCACCAGCCCTTCGTCATAAAGTTCTTCCAGCGCCCGCAGGCGCCGTAGTAGTCGGCAAAGGGCTGGTGCAGCAGCACCAGATCCAGATAGTCCACGCCCAGTTTCTCCATGGAATCCAGCACCGAGGCCCGGGCGGCCTGCTGGCCGTAATCTTCCACCCACACCTTGGTGGTCAGAAAAATATCCTCCCGCGGCACGCCGGACTTGCGGATGGCGCTGCCTACCTGCGCCTCATTGAAATAACTCTGGGCGGTGTCCAGCAAACGGTAACCCGCGCCCAGGGCGTCCAGCACGCACCGCTCGCACTCCTGCGGGCTCACCTGATAAACGCCGTAGCCCAGCATGGGCATCTTCACCCCGTTGGAAAGAGTCGTGTATTCCATCGTTTCTTCCTCCGTTTCTGCCCCCCTTGCACTGCGCCGGGGGATGTGGTATCCTCAGTGCAGCATCCGGTAGTTACTACCGGTCAACCCCTGATTTGTGAGAAAAGTGCGAAAGGAGAGGTCCATGCTCTATTCCATGAAAGAGGTTTGCCAAAAGACCGGCATGAACTATGAAACGCTGAAATTCTACTGCAACCAGGGCCTTGTGCCCAACGTCAAGCGGGACGGCGGCAACCGCCGGGTGTTCGACGAGCGGGACCTGGCCTGGCTGGAGGGGCTGGGCTGTCTGCGCCGCTGCGGGCTGAGCATTAAGGAGATGCAGCACTATGTGCAGCTGTGCCTGCGGGGGGAGGCGTCCATCCCGGAGCGCAAGGTCATTCTGGCCGAGCGGCGCAAGACGCTGGAGGAAGAGATGGCCCGGCTGCAAAGCGCGCTGAAATATCTGGACGACAAACAGGCGTTCTACGACGAGGTGCTGGCGGGCCGCAGGCCCTATGTGAGCAACCTTCTGCCCCAGAAATAAAACAAAACCCCCGCGGACCCGGCAAAAGGCCCGCGGGGGTTTTTGAATGGGAAAGGCGCGCTCACACGCTCTCTTCCAGCCTTTCCACAGCGGCGGCAAAAACGGGATGTTCCCGCAGTTCCGGGTCGGTCATCTCCCGGCGGACGCCGTCCAGCAGCATCCGCCGCATCCCGGCGGGGAATGCGTCGCCGGGCTTTGCTTCGCAATTCAGCGCCGGGGCGAAAAGGTCCGGGTCCGGCCGGGGCAGGGGGGAGAGAAGCTGGTCCACATAGAGGGAAAAATGCTCGGCGGCCTCGTCCCACTCGCCGGCCTTCCGGTGTGCCTCCACCAGAAATCCCTCACTCAGGTCGGCCAGGCCGAAGGTGCCCGTCAGCGAGCGGTAGGCCTGCACCATTTTTTCCAGTCGGCGGGGCTCCTTCTCGCTGCCCAGCATCAGCGCAAGGGTGGACATCGCCTTGCTGACCGCGGTGTAGAGCTGGGTCTGAAGCAGTTTTTGGGCCTCTTCGTCCTGCCCCCGTTTTCGATACAGCAGGGCACGCACGGCGGTGGCGTCTCCCGGATGCTCAGGCAGTTCGTCCAGCAGGGTCTGGGCCTTGTCCGGGTCGTCCTCTGCCAGCGCCAGGCTGGCCAGCTGAATGGTGGACGCCTGCCAGTAGGCCGCGGCGCCCGAGGCCCGCACCCGCTCCAGCAGTTCCCGCTTGAAAGCGCGCCAGCGGGCCTTTTGTTCCGCCGATGCGTCGGGAAAGAACATCTCAAAGCTGTCGCACACGGCGGCCGCGTTGAACTGCAGGGCGGTGCAGCCGGGCCAGCGACATACCAGCTGGCGCAATTCCTCCTCGCCGGCGGCGGGCCCCTTTTGAGGCAGGGCTTCCATCAGGGCGTTGATCTGCCGCGCCACTTCCTCGTCGCTGAGGGCAGCCTCAAACTGCAAAAGGCCGTCCACGGTGGTGCCCAGCGCCCGGGCCAGGGGGCATAGCAGCGCCACGTCCGGGCAGGAGGCGTCGGTCTCCCACTTGCTTACCGCCGGGCCGCTCACTCCCACCAGCGCCGCAAGCTGCTCCTGGGTCAGCCCCCGGGCCTTGCGCAGTGAGGCGATGGTGGCGCCTATCTTCAATGGGTTCATCTGTTCCATAAAGCGTCGTCCTCTCTTTGTTGCTCCGCGCGGTTTCTGCCTTTATTGTAACCGTGCCGCGCCCCCGTGCCAAGAGAGGCGGATTCAAGCGCCCGGCAGTTTTTTCTGAACGGCGCTCAAGTTTTGACGCGGCCGCTCACAGAAAGGAGGCAACGACGCTCCGCAGGGCTGCGTGGCATCTGCCGTTGGAGGCAAGGATACCGGTGGGCTTCAGTTCATCCAGCGCGTGTTCGGTCATCCCTTCCACCGTGCCGTGGGCGCCGCGGACGATGATGGCCCCCGCGGCGTAGTCCCAGGGCTGCAGGGTGTGCTCGTAAAAGGCGTCGATCCGGCCGCTTGCCAGATAGCATAGGTCCAGAGCCGCGCTTCCGCTGCGCCGGATGTCGCGGCCTTTCAAAAACAGTTCCTTCATGATGCCGAAGGTCTTGTCTGCCAGGGTTTTGTCGTAGGGGGAGGTGCCCGTCATGATCAGCGCGTTTTCCAGCTCGTTGTCCGTGACGCACAGTGCCGTTCCGTTGCAGGTGCTTCCCATGCCCTCGACGCCCACGAAACACTCATCCAGATAGGGGTCGTACACCACCCCCACCACGCCCTTTTTCTGATGATACAGCGCGATGGAGATGCAGGAGTGGCGGTAGTCATAGAGGTAGTTGGTGGTGCCGTCGATGGGGTCGATGACCCATGTGAACCCATCGCCGATCTGCCGGTGTGTGCCCTCCTCCGCCAGAACGCAGCTTTGGGGCAGAAGATTCAGGCATTCCTCTACGATGAGCTGCTGGCACTTCACGTCAATGTCGGTCACCACATTGGCCGAGCCGCCTTTTTCTGTGACGCTGCCGATCTTGCTGCCGGCAATAAACGCCCCGGCACGTTTGGCGATCGCGGCGATCTGCTGTGCCCAGGCCTGTTTCATTTCGTTTGCGATCATGATGGTTCGTCCCTTTCCCGGTGCAGGTTTTTCCCTATTATACCAGCAATCGCCGGGAACGGCAAAGGAAAGACCACCCGCCAAAACAGTCGGTTTCACCCCTATTCTTGAAGATGAGGTTTCCCGGGCGTATAATCTCTCTATTAGACATATTTGGAGGCTGCCATGGAATATCTCATTCTGGGGCTGCTGCTGCTCACGCCCATGACCGGTTACGAGCTGCAGCGGTTCATCAAACAGAACCTCGCCCTCATCTGCTCTTCCAGCGCGGGCAGCGTGCAGACCGCGCTGGCCAAGCTGGAGCGGGAGGGCCGCATCGCCGCCGAGGAAGCCATGGAGGGGCGGCGGCGCAAAAAGACCTTTTCCATCACCGGCCAGGGGCGGCAGGCCTTTGAGGCCTGGGTGGCCCAGCCCATGCAGACGGGCAAGGTCAAGAACATGGAACTGGCCCGGATGTTCTTTCTGGGGCTGGCCCGGCCCGGCCAGCGCGCCGCCGCCATCCGGGACTATCTGCGCCAGATGGAAGAGACGCAAACGGTGCTCACCGCCCTGCGCCAGCAGCTGCACCGGGTGCAGGCGGGGCCGTTGCCTCCCGGGCGCAACTGGGACGAAGTGTTCCGTTTTCAGGGCTACACCATCGAGTACGGCATTGCAGCGGCCGAGTTTGAGCGGCAGTGGTACAGCCGCCTTTTGGAAGAACTGGAGGAAGAAGAATGAACATTCTTGTGCTGAACGTAAGCCCCAAAGGCAAGGCTTCCGCCACGCTGCACACGGCGCTGTACCTGGAAGCGCTGCACCTGGAGCACACCTTTGAATTCCTGCCGGTGGGGGTGCGCATCAAACGCTACGAAAAGGATTTCGCCCCCGCCCGCGCGGCGCTGGAACGGGCCGACCTGGTGCTCTTCTGCTACCCGGTCTACACCTTCCTCGCGCCCTATCAGCTGCACCGCTTCGTGGAACTGGTAAAGGCCGACGGGGTGGATCTCTCGGGCAAATTCGCCAGCCAGATCACCACCTCCAAGCACTTCTACGACGTGACCGCCCACCGCTGGGTGGAGGAGAACTGCTTTGACTTGGGAATGAAGCCGGTGCGGGGCCTCTCGGCGGACATGGAGGATCTGCTGAACGAAAAAGGCCGCCGGCAGGCCCGGGACTTTTTCGAACAGCTGATCTTTTCCTGTGAGCACGGGCTTTTCGTCACGCCGCCTCCCGCCGCCCCCGGCGGGGCGCGCCCGGCCTATCGCCCCGCCCTGCCTGAAACAGCAAAAACAGGGCATAAAGACGTGGTCATCGTGACCGACTGCGCCCCCGAAGACGAGGGCCTCGCCGCCATGATCGCCGATTTCCGGGCAGCTCTGCCCTGTGCCAGCCGGGTCATCGACCTGCGGGAGTTCCCCTTTGCGGGCGGGTGCCTTGGGTGCATGAACTGCGCCGTCACCGGCAAATGCGTTTATAAGGACGGCTTCGACGACTTCCTGCGGGGCACCGTCCAGACCGCCGACGCCTTTGTCTACGCCTTTTCCATCTCCGACCACTACGCCGGAGCCCGGTTCAAATGCTACGACGACCGGCAGTTCTGCAACGGCCACCGGGCCGTGACCCAGGGCAAGCCGGTGGCCTACCTCGTCCGGGGCGACTACCGGTACGAGCCCAACCTGCGGATGGTGCTGGAGGCCCGGGCGGAGGTGGGCGGCAACTATCTGGCGGGCGTGGCCACCGACGAGGGCGACACGGCCGCGGACATCGCCGCGCTGGCGGCGAACCTGGCCCTGGCGCTGGACAAGGGCTTTTCCCGCCCGGCCAATTTCTACGGTGTGGGCGGCAGCAAGATTTTCCGCGACCTCATCTATGTGATGCGGGGAATGATGAAGGCCGACCACAAGTTCTACAAGGCCCACGGCGCCTACGACTTCCCCCAGAAGCAGAAGATGCGCATTTTGCAGATGCAGCTTGTGGGTGCGCTGCTGGCGGTGCCGGCGGTGCAAAAACAGGCGAAGGGCAAAATGACCGAGGCCATCGTCGCGCCTTACCGCAAGGTGGTGGAGGCGGCAAAAGGAAAGGAGAACCAGACATGATCTTTTACTTTTCCGGCACCGGCAACTCCCGCTGGGCGGCGCGGCAGATCGCGGCCCTCACCGGGGACGAAGCCGTGGACATCGTGGAAATGAACCAGGCCCCCGACCTGACGGGGCAAGGGCAGGTGGGGCTGGTGTTCCCGGTCTGCGCCTGGGGCGCGCCGGAGCCGGTGCTGGCCTTTGCCAAAGGGCTGCGGACGGGCGGGGCGTTCACCTTTGCCGTTTGCACCTGCGGCGAAGAGGCGGGCAACGCCATGAAAAAGCTGGCGAAGGTTTTTCCGGTCGACAGCAGCTACAGCCTTGTGATGCCCAATAACTACCTGCTGGGCAAGGCGGACGTGGACAGTGAATCCGCCGCCCTGGCCAAGCTGGACGCCGCCCGCGCCGCCATTGAACGGCTGGCGGGGGAGGTGGCCCGGCGGGAAAGGGTGTACCGGGTGGAAGAGGGCAGCATGGCGGCGCTCAAGTCCGGCGTGATAAACTGGGGCTTCAACCGCTTTGCCCGCACCGTCAAACCCTTTCACACCACCGACGCCTGCATCGGCTGCGGCCTTTGCGCCAAGGACTGCCCGGCGAAGGTCATTGCCATGCAAGACGGTCGGCCGGTCTGGAGCGACGGGTGTTTCCAGTGCCTGCGCTGCATCAACGCCTGCCCGGCGGCGGCCATCCAGTACGGCGGCGACACCGCCGGCAAGGGCCGCTACACGCTGGAGGGGCTGCTGAAGGAGCAAAAATAAAAATCCCCCGGCAGAAAAGCCGGGGGCGGGAGGAAAATGCTTTATTCCCGGTCCTGCCGGGGCAGCTGGGCGAAAAACCGCAGCAGGAAAGGCACGCTGGTGACAAAGGTGAGCGCGTCCGCCAGAGGCTGGGCGATCTGCACGCCCCGCAGCCCGATGACCAGCGGCAGCACCAGCATCAGCGGCAGGTAATAAAGCCCCTGCCGCAGGCTGGACAAAAAGGTGGCCGCGGCGCTCTGGCCGGTGCTCTGGAACAGCATGTTGGCGCAGGTGCCCAGCGGCACCAGCAGCATGGCGCAGCATTGCAGCCGGCAGGCGAACACGCCGATCTCGATGACCTGCGGGTCGTTGCGGAAGGCCTGGATGAGCCAGGGAGCCGCCAGGAAGGTGCCCAGCGCCACCAGGCAGATGCAGCCCTCGCCCAAAAGCAGGGTGAAGCGGAAGGCCTGGCGCAGACGGTTGAATTTGCCCGCGCCGTAGTTGTAGCCCGCCACCGGCTGGAAGCCCTGGCCGATGCCCAGCATCACCGCGAACACAAACATGAAGATGCGGCCCACAACGCTCATGGCCGCCACCGCCGCGTCACCGCCGCACTGGCCCGCCTGCCAGTTCAGCAGGGCGGTGGCCACGCTGGCCAGTGCCTGCCGGGCAAAGCTGGGCAGCCCGCAGGCCAGAATGTTGCGCAGGTCGGCGGCGTCCCGCCCGATGAGCCGCACCGAAAGATGAAGCTGGCTTTTGCCCGAGAGGAACATCGCCAGCAAAAGGCAGAAGCTCACGCACTGGGACAGGGCCGTGGCCAGCGCCGCGCCGGCGATGCCCATGTCGAACACAAAGATGAACAGCGGGTCCAGCAGGATGTTCAGAATGCCGCCGGTGGTCAGGCCGATCATGGCAAAGGCGGCCTTGCCCTCGTAGCGCAGCATATTGTTCATGGTGAAGCTGGCGCACATCAGCGGCGCGGCCGCCAGAATGTAGCGCCCGTAGTCGCAGGCGTAGGGCAGAATGGTGTCGGTGGCGCCCAGAAGCCGCATCAGCGGCTCCAGAAAGACAAGGCCGCCCACGCCCAGCGCCAGGCCGCAGCCCAGCGAGGTGAAAAAGCCCATGGAGGCGATGTGGCTGGCCTGCTTGCCTTCCTGCTGGCCCAGCAGGCGGCTGATGACGCTGCCCGAGCCCATGCCCACCATAAAGCCGAAGGCCTGAAGAATGGCCATCAGGCTGAACACCACGCCCACCGCGCCGGTGGCACTGTTGCTTTTCAGCTGGCCAACGAAAAAGGTGTCGGCCAGATTGTAGATGGAACTCACCAGCATGCTTGCCACCGTGGGCGCGGCCAGTGTGACGATGAGTTTCGGGATGGGTGTTTGCGTCATTTTGATGAATTGGGCGTCCGAGGCGCCGCCGGTTTTTTGCATATTCCGTTCCTCCGGATCTTTCGTTTTCTTTCATTTTCATGATAACACGCCCGTCAAACAAAGCGTAAATTTTACATTCCTGTGTTTCGGTTCAGCCTTTGCGGAGATTGCCTTTTGCCTTCAAAAAGGCTATACTGTAATTTATGCGTCACGGCGGAGCAGCCGCCGTTTTCCAAAAGAAAGAGTGAGTCTATGTCAAAATACTGCGTCAAAAAGCCTTACACCGTGGTGGTGGCGGTGGTGATGGTGATCGTGTTGGGCGTCATCAGCTTCTTCAACATGGTCACCGACCTGCTGCCCGCCATGGAACTGCCCTATGTGGTGGTGGTCACCACCATGCCCGGCGCCAGCCCCGAACAGGTGGAAAGTCAGATCACCGCGCCGCTGGAGGCGGGCCTGGGTACCGTGAACGGCGTGACGAACGTCACCAGCACGTCGTCGGAAAACGTGAGCACCGTGGTGCTTGAGTTCGACGGCGGCACCAACATGGACAGTGCCATGGTCAACCTGTCCACAGCGGTGGATCAGGTGCGGGGCGCGCTGCCCGACACCGCCGGCAACCCCATGCTTCTGCAAATTTCGCCGGATATGCTGCCGGTGATGATCGCCGCGGTGGACATGGAGGGCATGGACGTTTATCAGCTCACCGATTTTGCCTCTGAGACGGTCATCCCCGCCTTTGAACGGCAGGCGGGCGTGGCCAGCGTCAGCGGCACCGGCCTTGTGGAAAAGAGCGTGGAGATCCGCCTCAACGAGGAAAAGATCGAAACCATCAACACCAAGGTGCTGGCCAGCGTGGACGAAGAGCTGGCCGACGCCAAGGCCGAGCTGGACGACGCTAAGAAAAAGGTGGAGGACGGCCGCGCCGAGCTGGAGAGCGGCAAGACCGCGCTGGAAAACCAGCAGGGTGACACCGCCGCCGAACTGGCGAACGCCAGCGCCCAGCTGGACTCCGCCATCGCGCAGGCCCAGGCCCTCGCCAGCCAGCAGACCGCGCTGGAGGCCAGCAAGGCTGCGCTGGAAGCGGAGAAAAAGGGCATGGAGCAGCTGGCCGGCCAGAGCGCTCTGCTGGAGCAGGCGGCCCAGGGCGTGGCCTTCATCCTGGGCGGCGCGCCGGTGAGCGACACGGCGCAGGCGGTGGAGGTCATCAAGGCCGCCGGCGACGAGGCCTGGGCTGCCGCCTGGGGCGCCATCGTCAATGCGCCCATCCCCGGCGTGACCATTCCCGACGAGATGAAAGACCTCACCCGCGACGGTTTCCTCGACCTGCTGGACAAGGCGCAGAACGCCCCTGCCCGGGTGGCGGAACTGGAGACCGCGCTGACCAACATCGACACCGAGCTGATGGCCGCCAAGGTGATGGCCGAGCAGGCCAAGGCCGGCGTGGAAAAGGCCCAGGAGGCCTACAAGAAACTGGAGGAGGGCAAGATCCTGGCCGCGGCGGGCTTCGGCAGCGCTTCGGCCCAGCTGGCCGCCGCCGAGAGCGCCCTCAAAGAGGGCGAGGCCCAGCTGGAGGACGCCCAGGAACAGTTTGAGGACGCCCGCAAGGCGGCCCTGGAACAGGCGGACGTGAGCAAGCTGCTCACGAAAGAAATGGTCTCCGGCCTGGTGATGGCCCAGAACTTCGCCATGCCCGCAGGCTACCTGTATCAGGGCGAGGACCAGTACCTTTTGAAGGTGGGCGACGCCTTCTCCAGCGTGGAAGAGCTGGAAAACGCCCTGCTGCTGCACATGGACGCGGGCGACGTGGGCGATGTGCGCCTTTCGGACGTGGCCGACGTGACGGTCATCGACAACTCCGGCGAGAGCTACGCCCGCATGAACGGCAACCCGGCGGTGGCGGTGAGCATCCAGAAGGCTTCCACCGCCTCCACCAGCGAAGTGTCCAAGACGGTGAACGCGGCCATTGAGGAACTGGAAGCCAAGTACCCCGGCCTGCGCATCACCCCGCTGATGGACCAGGGCGTTTACATTCAGATGACGGTGGACTCGGTGCTCTCCAACCTGGGCTGGGGCGCGCTGCTGGCGGTGCTGGTGCTGGCGGTCTTCCTCAAGGACCTGCGCCCCACCCTGGTGGTGGCCTTCAGCATCCCTATCAGCCTGATGTTCGCCGTGGTGCTGATGTACTTCTCCGGCGTCACCCTCAACATGATCAGCCTTTCGGGCCTTGCCCTGGGCGTGGGCATGCTGGTGGATAACTCCATTGTGGTGGTGGAGAACATCTACCGCCTGCGCAGCCAGGGCGTGCCCGCGGCCAAAGCCGCCGTGCGGGGCGCGAAACAGGTGAGCGGAGCCATCGCGGCCTCCACCCTCACCACCGTCTGCGTGTTCCTGCCCATCGTCTTCACCGACGGCCTCACCCGCCAGCTCTTTGTGGACATGGGCCTCACCATCGCCTACTCGCTGCTGGCCAGCCTCATCGTGGCCCTGACCCTTGTGCCCACCCTCAGCGCCACCATGCTGCGG
Organism: Candidatus Allofournierella merdipullorum; assembly: GCF_048426865.1. NCBI lineage: Bacteria > Bacillati > Bacillota > Clostridia > Eubacteriales > Oscillospiraceae > Allofournierella > Candidatus Allofournierella merdipullorum. Next base: position 39,312 of record NZ_DBFNWJ010000050.1, on the reverse strand, counting down.
GAAAGCAAGGACAAGAGCCACCCCTGGTTCGACAAAATGCTGGAAGCCTACGGCAAGGCGCTGGAGTTCTGCCTGCGGGTCAAAGTGGTGCCGCTGGCGCTGGCAACGGCGCTGCTGGCGCTGTGCGTCTGGCACACCACCCAGATGGGCATGGAGTTCATCCCCAACATGGCTGCAAACCAGATCAGCGCCACCCTCACCCTGCCCGAGGACACCAAACGCGCCGACGCCTACGCCCTCACCGACGAGGCCATGGCGCTGATGCAGCAGGTGGAGGGCGTGGAAACGGTGGGCGCCATGGACGGCGGCACCGGCATGAGCATCATGGGCATGGGCGGCGCAGGCGGCTCCGACACCGTGGCGAGCATGAGCTTCTATCTGGTGCTGGATGAGAACGCCGACAGCGAAAAGACCGCCGACGCTCTCACCGCCCTCTCGGGCCAGCTGCCCGGCTGCGAGGTGAGCGTGACCACCTCCAGCATGGATCTGTCGGTGCTGGGCGGCAGCGGCGTGGAGCTGATCGTGCGCGGCCCGGACGTGGACACCCTCAACCAGATCACCCACGATCTGATGGACATCCTCCGGGGCGTGGAAGGGCTGGAAGAGCCCACCAACGGCCAGGAGGAGGGCACGCCCCAGCTGCGGCTGGTGGTGGATAAGGACGCCGCCATGAGCTGCGGGCTGACGGTGGCGCAAATTTACAGCGACCTTGCCGCCGCGCTGACCACCGAGACCACCTCCACCACTCTGACGGTGGGGGCCGAGGACTACGAAGTGGTGGTGGCGGACGAGCGGGGCAAGCTGGACCGTGACACCCTGATGCAGTTTGAGTTCGAGGTGGCCGGCACGGGGCCGGACGCCGAGACCGAGACCCACACCCTTTCCGAGTTCGCCAGCCTGAAGGATGACTTCAGCCTTGCGTCGGTGAACCGCGAGAACCAGCAGCGCTACATGACGGTGAGCGCGGCGGTGAAGGAGGGCTACAACGCCACCCTCATCAGCCGTGACATCCAGCCCACGCTGGACGGCTACGATCTGCCCGACGGCTACACCCTTGAAGTGGGCGGCGAGACCCAGACGGTGGCGGACGCCATGCAGGATCTGGTGCTGATGATCCTGCTGGCCGTGGTGTTCATTTATATGATCATGGTGGCTCAGTTCCAGAGCCTGCTGGGCCCCTTCATCGTGATGCTCACCATGCCGCTGGCCTTCACCGGCGGTCTGGGCGCTTTGTGGATCGCGGGGCTGCCCCTGTCGGTCATCTCCATGCTGGGCTTCCTCATCCTGGCGGGCGTTGTGGTGAACAACGGCATCGTCTTTGTGGACTACGCCAACCAGCTGCGGCTGGAGGGCATGGAAAAGCGGGCCGCCCTCATCGAGACCGGAAAGACCCGCATGCGGCCCATCCTGATGACCGCCCTCACCACCATTCTGGCCATGAGCACCATGGCCTTCAGCACCGGCATGGGCGCCGAGCTTTCCAAACCCATGGCGCTGGTCACCATGGGCGGCCTGGGCTACGCCACCCTGCTCACCCTCTTCATCGTGCCGGTGTTCTATGACCTGATGTTCCGCAAACCCATGAAAAAGATCGAAGTGGACGACGAGGACTGACCCTCGCCGCCCTGAAAAGAAAGGATGTCAATAAATAATGGCGATGCTTCTCAACTGCCTTGTGCTGGTGGTCGGTTTTGTGCTGCTGGTCAAAGGCGCGGACTTCTTTGTGGACGGTTCCTCCGGCGTGGCCCGGCGGCTGCGGGTGCCCGGCGTGGTCATCGGTCTCACCGTGGTGGCCATGGGCACCAGCCTGCCGGAAGCCTCGGTATCCATCACCGCCGGCCTCACCGGCAACAACGGTCTGAGCCTGGGCAACGTCATCGGCTCCAACATCTTCAACCTGATGGTGGTGGCCTGCTTCTGCGCCCTGGTCATGAGCTTTGTGCCCGACAAGGAGCTGATGGTGCGCGACTTCCCGGTGTGCATCGGCGCCAGCGCCCTGCTGGTGTTCTTCATGTGGGACGATGTGCTCCAGCGCTGGGAGGGCGTCGTGATGCTGGGCCTCATGGCTGCCTACATCGCCCTCACCGTGGCACAGGCGCTGGCCTCCCGCACTCCGGAGACTGAGGAGGAGCCGGTCAGTCTGCTGCGGTGCATCGCTTTTATCCTGCTGGGCATGGTGGCCATCATCTGGGGCGGCGACCTGGTGGTGGACAGCGCCAGCAACATTGCCGCCGCGCTGGGCCTCTCCCAGACCCTCATCGGCCTGACCATCGTGGCCGTGGGCACCAGTCTGCCGGAACTGGCCACCAGCATCGTGGCTGCCCGCAAGGGCGAAAGCGGCCTTGCCCTGGGCAACGCCGTGGGTTCCTGCATCTTCAACATCCTGTTCATCCTGGGCGCGTCCAGCGCGCTGACCCCCATCGAGAGCGCCCGGGGCGTTCTGGTGGACGGCGTCATCATGCTGGTGCTCACCACGGCGCTGTTCATCTGGTGCCGCATCAAGGGCCGGATGACCAAGCCCATGGGCGCGGCGGGCCTGCTGGCTTACGTTGCCTACACCGTTTATCTCATCATCAACGCATAAAAAGACCGGGCGGACACGTCAAACGCGTGTCCGCCCGGTCTTTGTTCAGAGATTCAGCAGCAAGCACACCGCCATGCATACCGGCTGGTGGATGAGATAGATCCCCAGACTGTGCCGCCCGACCCATTCCAGCGGCGGGCAGGAAAGGCGGGGGAGAAAGCCTTCCAGCCGGGGGCGGGCCAGACGGCAGAAAAACCACCCCGCCAGGAACAGGAAAAACCAGGGCGCCAGCGGGAAGTAGTCGCTGCTGGTGAAGGTCGGCCCCGGCAGGCCCAGAAAGGCCAGCGCGTTCCACCGGTAAAGCCCGGCAGGCAGCTCCATCCGCCACAGACCGAGAAAGCCCAGATAGCCTTCGGGCAGGTGGCGGGTGAGGGCAAAGAGGACGAGGCTGACGCAAAGCCCCGGAGCGGCGGGCAGCTTTTCCAGCGCCGGGCGCAGCGCCCACACCAGCAGCACCGAGCAGCCCAGCAGGTTCAGAACGCCGAAAAACACAGCCTCACTGGGCAGCGCCAGCAGCGTCACCGCGCTCACCGCGAAGCCGCACAGATTCAGAACAAGGCCGTGGCGCAGCGCCCGGCGGCCAAGACCGGCGGAAAACCCGGCGGTGAGGATGAAGGTGCAGCAGATGGCCTGCTGCCAAAGGCGGCTGGGCCAGAGAAAGTACCAGCCCGGCAGCCGGGCGAACACCTCGAACCAGTCGTAACAGAAGTGGAAAGCTACCATGTTCACCACCGCCGCGCCGCGCAGGATGTCCAGCCAGCGGTAGCGGGTCTTTTGTGCAACGGCCATGGCTCACACTCCTTCCGGCGGGGTCAGGTCGATGGGCACCGGCGCGTCCAGCATCATGCTGTCCGGCGTCACAAGGCAGTCCATGGCCAACAGCTGCACCCCGGCGGCCTGTGCCTCGGCCAGCGCCCTGCCGAAGGCGGGCTGGGTGGCCCAGTTGGGCCGGAACAGCCGCACACCTTTCATCTGAACGACCACCAGCACGCAGCACTGCCAGCCCTCGGCCGCCAGCGCCGTCAGCTCCCGCACATGCTTTAAGCCCCGCAGAGTGGGCGCGTCGGGGAAAGCGGCGATGCCGTCGGTTTCCAGCGTGCAGCCCTTCACCTCCACCAGCAGCGGCTTGCCGCCGCGCAACGCGTAAAAGTCAAAGCGGGAATCCCCCACGGTGTACTCCGGGCGCAGGCCCTCCAGCTGCCCCAGCCCGCCCGCCGCCAGCCATTCGCCGGCGGCCTTGTTGGGGGCGGCGGAGTCCATGTTGATGAGCAGCGGCCCCTTTTCCACCGCCACCAGGTCCCAGCCGGTCTTGCGGGCGGGGTTCTCCGCCCCCGCCAGACAGACCGTGGCGTTTGGCGTCAGCAGCTCGGCGCAGCGGCCGGTGTTCTTCACGTGCACCCGCACCGGCTCGCCGTCCAGAAGCACCTGGGCGGTGAAGCGGTTCTCCCGCAGAAGAAACTGTGCCGTTCGAATGCGCTCGTATGTCATAAAAAGACCCTTTCATGGTGCAGTTTGCGTCGCAAAACGGCATTTTAGGCCGTTTTGCTTGACGGATTTCGCTGTGGTGCTATAATAAAATGCAAGGTTTCCAAATGGGGGAAACATGTGAAAAGGAATGGAGGACATTCATATGAAAAAGACTGCTCAAACCGTGATCAGTGCTGATAAATATTATACCATCACCGCCGCCAATGGCAAGGTCGTGGAGGTCGCCGACTACAACACCGAGAACGGCGCCGCCATCCAGCTGTGGGACTACGCCGGCGAGGACTGGCAGCAGTGGAGCTTCGTGCGCGCAGGCGACGGCGTCTACCGCATCCGCAACCGCTTCACCGGCAAAATGCTGGATCTGATCGCCGGCGGCGTGGTGGACGGCACCTGGGTCCATCAGTGGGAGGGCGCCAACGGCTCCAGCCAGCTGTGGGTGCTGGAGTCCACCGGCGACGGCCGCGTGAAGATCAAGTCCAATCTGTCCGGCAAGTGCCTGGACGTGGTGGGCATGAACCAGGACAACGGCGCCCGCCTGCAGATCTGGCAGGACGTGGGCGGCGAGAACCAGACCTGGACCGTGGCGGAAGCCAAGGCCGTCAAGAAGGCCGCCGTCAAGGCCGAGCCTGTGAAGGAAGAGGCCCCCAAGGTGGCCAAGAAGCCCGCCGCGAAGAAACCCGCCGCCAAAAAGCCCGCGGCGAAGAAGGCTGCTCCCGCAAAGAAAGCCGAGCCCGCCAAGGCCGAGGCCGTGAAGGAGGAGGCGCCCAAGGCCGTGGAGAAGCCCGCTGCCAAGAAGCCCGCGGCCAAGAAGGCTGCCGCTCCCAAGGCTGCCCCTGCCAAGAAGGCGGAGCCTGTCAAGGCCGAACCCGTCAAGGCCGAACCCGTCAAGGCCGAGCCCGCCAAAAAGACCGAGGCTGCCAAGCCCGCGGTCAAAAAGGCCGGCAAATAAACCGTAACGCCGAAAAAAGCCCCCGGCAGTTTTGTCTGCCGGGGGCTTTTCCGGCCCCATTTGTGACTTTGCTACGGTGGCCGCGGCGTTTTTCTGGTATCATGGCTGTACATCCCCGCGCAAAAGGGAAAGGAAGTGTTTTGAATGGGATTTACCGTGGAGACAAGTGTTTCGGCGCTGGCCGTGTTCGCCCAGGGCCTTTTGAGCTTTTTCTCGCCTTGCGTGCTGCCGCTCATCCCCCTGTACCTGGGCTATCTGGCGGGCGGCGCCTCCGCTGAGGAACTCACCGACCGCCAGCGCCGCCGCCTGACGCTGCGCAACACCCTGTTTTTCATTCTGGGCATCAGCTTCGCCTTCTTCGTGCTGGGGCTGGGCTTCACCCAGTTGGGCCGCTTCTTCACCGGCAACCGGGCACTGGCCGCCCGCATCGGCGGCATTTTGGTGGTGCTGATGGGCCTGGTGCAGCTGGGCTTTCTGGAAAGCCGCTTCATGCAGCGGGAGTGGCGGCTGCCCTTTGATCCCAAAAAATGGGGCGCCAGCCCGCTGGCCGCGCTGGTGTTGGGCTTCACCTTCAGCTTTGCCTGGACGCCCTGCGTCGGCCCGGCCCTCACCAGCGTGCTGCTGATGGCCGCCAGCACCGGCACCCGGGGCATGGGCTTTGTGCTCATCGGCGTCTACACCTTGGGCTTTGTGCTGCCCTTTTTGGCGGTAGGCCTGTTCACCAGCCAGGTGCTGGCCTTCTTCAAGCGCCATACCGGCTGGCTCAAGTGGACCGCCCGGGCGGGCGGCGTGCTGCTGATTTTGATGGGCGTGATGATGTTCACCGGCTGGATGAACGGCTTCACCGCCTACCTCAGCGGCGTTTCCGGCACCGGCGGCCAGAGCACCTCGGTGAGCCAGAGCGCCTCTGCACCGGAAAGCGCGCCTTCCTCCGTCCCCGCGGATGAAAGCCAGAGCGAAAGCAGCGCATCTCCCTCCGCGCCGGAGAGCGGTTCCGCCTCTGCCAGTGAGCTGCCTCCCGCGCCGGATTTCACCCTCGTGGATCAGAACGGCGAGGAGCACACCCTCTCCGACTATGAGGGCAAGGTGGTGTTCCTGAACTTCTGGGCCACCTGGTGCGGCCCCTGCCAGCGGGAGATGCCGGAGATCCAGCAGCTCTACGAGGACTGGGGCGAGAACACCGATGAGGTGGTGGTGCTGGGTGTGGCGAATCCCCGCGACCCCGACCACCCCGGCAACGCCGACAGTCTCACCGCCGAAGAGATCGGCGACTGGCTGGAGGAGAAGGGCTACACCTATCCCACGGTGATGGACGAGACGGGCGAGATCTTTGCCCAGTACGGCGTCAGTGCCTTCCCCACCACCTTCATGATCGACGCGGAGGGCAACGTGTTCGGCTACATCACCGGCAGCCTCACCCGCGATATCATGGACAGCATCATCGAGCAGACCCGAACCGGCGTGCGCGCCGGATAAAGCGAACAGCCCCCGGAGAAAAGTCCTCCGGGGGCTGTTCTGTTGTGCCGTTCAGGCAAGCACCTTTCCTTCGGGAAAGGCGGCGCGGAATACCCGCCGCACCAGTGGGCCGGCGATGAGCAGCTGAAGGGGCAGTGCCATGATGAAGTTGCGGGGGATATTCACCAGCCAGTTCATCGGAACGGCGCCCCAGTTGCCGGTGTGGAACGCACCCTCGCAGGACCCGTAAAGGGACATGAGGATCACCATCACCACCACCATGCCGCAGGAGATGTACAGCGCCTTTTTCAGCGTGCTGTCCTGGGGCTTGACCAAAAAGCGAAAGGCCACGCCCTTGGCGATCTTGGAGGCCACGAACCAGTCGCAGAACATTCCCACCAGGTAGGCGAAAGGGAAACCGAGCCAGCCGGCGGCCAGGGTGTCAAGGGTGAAGCTGCCCTGCTGCAGGGCCACATTGTAAAAATCTCATCCAGAGCACCATCACGAAACACATCAGTACGGTGTAGATGAGGCTTTCCCGTTTGTTCTGGGGCATTGTTTATCTTCCTCTCTCGTGTAAGAATCAAGCGTGCATCATCATATCACACAAAAAAGACCTCTCGTAATTGTGAGTAATGACAAAGTTTTGGAAACGGTGCGGGCCGATCCTGCGCGTTTTGGACGGGAAAGCGGGGAAAACGGCCCGGCAGAGGCAAAACAAGCGGGCCGATTGCGGGCATACGGCAAACATGCTATGATGAAAACATACTCTTTTATAGAAAGGAAATGCGCCGTGAAAAAAACGTCTGTTTTTTGTGCTGCGCTTTTCGGCATGCTGTTCCTGTCCGCCTGCGCGGGGCTGCCCGAATCTGCTGCCTCTGCAAGCCAGCCGCCGGCCTCGATCAGCCAATCAGGATCTGCCGTGGCCTTTGAACTGAACAGCGCTTTTTTTGACCTTCTGGAAGGGGACAATGCCTTCTTGAAGCAGACGCGGCAGGGCAGCTGCCACGCAGAGATCACCGGCAGGGGAACGGCGCGCGTTTTGTACTTTGAACCCTTTTTGGATGTGCAGATGATCCTTCCGGAGGAAGGAAGCCTCGCCGCGTGGCGTGAGGGATACGGCGAGGGAAGTTATCTTGAAAATCCCTTTGTGGACGATTTGCCGGTGCTGGAACTCACTCTGGAGGATGAGATCGACCCGCTGGCCCCTGCCGTTTTTGAACAGGACAGCCTGCGCCAGCTGTTTGTGACCGATGCGCTCATCACCTATCCGATGCTGTGCGAAGGCCTTGGCCAAACGCCGGAGCTGACCCACACCGAGGACGTCTATTACAATGCGCCTATTCCGGAAAACTGGCCTTTGGGCAACGATCTGGAGCATCTTATCACAGGCGGCGACTGGCACGCAGATTTTTCTGTGGATGAGCTTCGCCTCACCGTGAGCTTCATTCAAACAGACGGCGAATATGTGGCATACCGCGCCACCCTCAGCGAAGAATGATAACAAAGAAAGCCCGACCGCTCGGCCGGGCTTTTTGAATAAAGAGCAGTCCATTGCCGCCCGCAGGGCGGCGGGGCCACCGGGACAACCCGCACAATGGGGTTTTCTGCGGAAGCGAGGGACAGCAGAGTAATCGCGCGATGATTTTTGTAAAAAAATCGTCGCAAGCGAGATGAAGTTTGCGACGATATAGAACATCATACACTATAGATGCTACAGATGCTTAGTAATATTGGGGACTATAATGCCTTAAACATTTTTCAACCTCACGGATCAGTGTATCGGTTTCATCGTCTGATACAATGCTTCCGTTATTGTGAGCAACACGATTTCTGGTTTTTGTAATCTTGGAGGTTTGTATGGTTGGCGGGACCTCGTCAATTAAATGTAACAAATCAAATTTATGGCCCAGAGTTCTATATTTTGAGGTTAGTATTTTAAGGTTTATCCCTTTCTTGTCGGCGAATTGTTGAATGACACTATTTAGGCAAATCTCCACAGCAGAGCATGCATCCATGATGGCATGATTGTTTTGATCTTGCATTTTTGCAAAATACGATGCCAATAACATCTCATACTCAATCTTCATAGGCTGTTGTGACGCTGCAAATTCCATTGCGCCTTTAATTTGGTTTACCGTAAGCGCTTGGCTATCTTGGTAAAGATATGCTTCTATTGTCACGATTGTCGATTTTGGTATACGTCCCTCACTCCCCGATAGCTGCAGGTCCGTCTGGCAGTTGGATATAGCTCTATTTTGCCTGAGCCCTTGCTTGGTTTCCAAAATACAATAATGAATAAATGAATCTGTCCACCTATCGATATCCTGATATATTTTTTTTGCAACTTCTCGCTCTTCGGTTTGACTGCAAGAAATCGAAAATGCAAGTAATGAAACAGAAGCATCTGGTTTAGGATAGCTAACAGGATATCCCCAATTTAGTGGCTTACCGCTCCGCTTCCATGCCTTTCCAATTGAAGGCGGGAGCAGTGGATTGTTGGTTCCAATATTCGGGGAGCGCTTGTCATTAAAGGATGGAAAGTATACATCTACTGGTATTTGTGCAATAGCAGTAGTAAAGTGATTGCCCAATGTTTCTGCACTGCAAAGCATGTCTTGTGGAAGCACTAAAAGTCCGTTCAAAATGTGTCACTCCATTCGAGAGTTCAGTATCAATGCGAATGAGCCCCGCTTTTCGATAAAACAGTTCGAAAAGCGGGGCTCATTCATTATGGTGCCGGCGGTGGGACTTGAACCCACACGGTGTTGCCACCAACGGATTTTGAGTCCGCATCGTCTGCCATTCCGACACGCCGGCATTTTGCGGGGCAACGCAAGTATTATACTATGGGTCGGAAGAAAAATCAAGCGCCGGTCGCCGCGGGGGAATGGATTGGCTCGAAGTGTGTGAATCCAACAAAGAAAATGAGACTTTTTTGTGAGATACTGGGCAAATCGCTATTGACAAACCCGGTGCCGTGGGATAAACTAAAGGAGATAAAAATTGACCCCGACTGGCCTCTGCGAAAGTCGCCTTTCGCGGAGGTTTTGTCTTATGATCCATCTCACGCCACAGACGCTGGCCCGCGCGCGGGCAGGGCAGGAGGCCGCGGTGGCCGCGGTGCTCACCCACATGATGCCTCTGCTGCGCCGTGCCGCGGCCCGTGCGGTTTGCCCCGGCCTCGAGTTCGACGACGCGCTGCAGGAAGGGATCATCGGCCTGTTCGGCGCCATCAAGAGCTATCACGCCGCGGGCGGCGCGTCCTTTGAGACCTACGCCGCCGTGTGCATCCGCAACGCGGTGACGGCGGCCCGCCGCGCCGCCGGCCGCAAAAAGAACGCGCCACTCAACCAGAGCCTGCCGCTGGAGGACGCCGCTCCCGCCCCCGGGCCGGAGGAGCTGGCCATCCGCCGCGAGCAGCTGCGTTCCACTGTGGCGGACATCCAGACCCGGCTTTCCCCCTTCGAGCGGGAGGTGCTGGCGGCCCACCTGGCCGGCGGCAGCTACCGCCAGATCGCCCGGCAGCTGGGCTGCACCCCCAAAGCGGTGGAAAACGCCCTCGTCCGCCTGCGCCGCAAACTTCGCGGCGGCCACCCCACGCACTGAGCCTTCGGGCTTGGCATATATGCCCCTGTAGCTTAACACTTAGAGCATTGGTACAACCAAAGGTGACGGTTAAAATCCTTCCGCGGGCAAAAATCAAATCAGAGGAGAAATTCACCATGTACGAAGACAAGACCCTGGTATGCAAAGACTGCGGTAAGGAGTTCGTGTTCTCTGCCGGCGAGCAGGAGTTCTACGCCAGCCGTGGCTTCGAGAACGAGCCTCAGCGCTGCAAAGAGTGCCGTGACGCTCGCAAGAACGCCACCCGCGGCACCCGCGAGATGTTCGAGGCCACCTGCGCCGCCTGCGGCAAGGTCGCCCGCGTTCCCTTCCAGCCCCGCGAAGATCGCCCTGTGTACTGCAGCGAGTGCTTCGCCAAGATGAAGGAGCAGCAGTAATCGCCCAAAAGGGCGCGGCCAAGCGGCCGCGCCCTTTTTTTGTGCCCCGGCGGGCCGTGTTGTTTTTCCCTCTGCTTTGCGGTACAATAAAAACTGTTGAAAACCCGCCGCGCACGCGGCGACGGAAAGGAGCCCGCCATGGAACGACTGGGCGCTTTGATCAAAAAACACCGCTTGTGGCTGGGCGGGCTGTGCTGCGCGCTGGCGGCGGCCTTCGCCCTGGCCTGGGCCGGCTACACCCTCCATCAGGCGGGCAAAAACCAGAGTGAGTACAAAATCGTGCACGACGGCTACGAGGCGATGCAGGGGATGTACCCCGCCGACCCCGCCGCCGGCCTTGTGCAGCAGCTGCCCGCCGGGGAAGGGGAGAAGCTCTACGGCGTGCGGCTGATGTTCGTCACCGACGGCCGAGTAGCCCAAGGATCCTTCCGTGCGGCGCTGGAAAACGCCAGTGGCGAGACCCTCACCGCCTGCGACGGTGACATGACCATGCTGCTGGACGGCGCTTTTGTGGACGTCATCTTTGCCTCACCCGTCACGCTGGAAGAGGGGGGCAGTTATCAGCTGCGCGTCACCTTCGCCCCCGCCACCGCGGAGGACAAGGCGGGCCTTGTGTATGGCGAAGGGGAGCAGGCCGACCCGGCCATGCCTCTCACCGACGCCGCCGGAGCCTCCGCGCCCGGGCGCACTGCGGCGCTGCAGTACATCACCAACTACACCGGCACCGGCTACGCCCTGCGGGCCTTTGCGCCGCTGGCCGTGCTGGTGTTTGCCGCCGTGATGGGCGGCTGGTGGCTCATCTTTGTGCGCCGGGCAAGAGCCCACGTGAGCTTCGCGTTTTTTGCCGCGGCGCTGGGGCTGGTGTTTGCCTTGGTCACCCCGCCGCTGGGCGGCCCGGACGAATATGGCCACCTGGCCAGCGCCTACGCCCTGGCCAACCGTGTCACCGGCCAGCCGGGCGTTACCACCGGGGAAAACGGCGAGACGCTGCTGGCCATGCGGGAGTGCGACGCGGAATACATGCGCGATTCCTCCGGCCCCATCGGCATCCTGGCCTACAAGACCATGACCGACGAGTTGTTCTCCACCGGGAACAGCTCCGCCCTCACCGCCACCGCCGAGGTGAGCCCGCCCTACAATGTGCTGGCGCTGCAGTATCTGCCTCAGATGCTGGGCATCCTGCTGGCCCGGGCGCTGGGCCTCGGGTTCCATGCCATGCTGCTGCTGGCCCGGCTGGCCAGCGTGGCGGCCTACGCGGCACTGGGCGCGCTGGCAGTGCGCCTTGCGCCCGTCCACAAAAACATCTTCTTCGCGGCGGGGCTGCTGCCCATGGGCCTCAGCCTGGCGGGCAGCGTGTCCGCCGACACGCTGGTGAACGGCCTTGCGCTGGTGTTCACCGCCCTGTGCCTGCGGGGCATCCTGTGCAAAGATGTGCTGGGCCGCGGCGAACAGGCGGGCCTGCTGGTGCTGGCGGCGCTGCTGGGCCCCATGAAGGCCATCTATCTGGTGCTGGTGGTGCTCTGCCTGCCTATCCCCGCCGCCGCTTTGGGCGGAAAAGTCCGCAGCCGGGCCTTCAAGGCACTGCTGTGTGCGGCGGCAGCCGCCGGCTGGCTGTGGTTCAATGGCTCCACCGTGAGCTATATGCTCCGCAGCGTGGACGTGGAGCGCATCCAGTTCGTGCTGCTGCGCCTGGTGCCGGCGGCAGCGCTGGCCGTTGTCGCCTGGCTCCGCTGGGGCAAACGCGCCTGGTTCAAAAAGGCGGCGCTGGCCGTGGGCGCGCTGGCGGTGGCGGCATTGGCCGGCGCGATGTTCTGGGTGGGCGCGAACAGCGGCATGACCCTCACTCCCGAGGAGTACGCCGCCTCCATCAAGCCCAACGGCGAATCCACCTACGTTTACAGCTTTGGCTACATCCTCAGCCACATTCCCCAGACCGTAAAGCTGCTGGTGAACACCCTGGGCAGCCAGATGCCCCGGTATCTGCAGGGGCTGGTGGGCGCGCTGCCCGGCGAGCCCATCGTCTACGGGCTGGAGATCAGCTGGCTGCTCACCATTGCGCTTTTGGCGCTGCTGGTGTGGGCCTGTCTGCGGCCGGTGGAGGAAGGCCCTCTGCTGAGCCGGGGCGCCCGGTGGGGCATGGGCCTTGCGGTGCTGGGGGTGGCGGCGCTGAGCATGCTGGCCGCGCTGTGCTGGACACCCATCAACCTCACCACCATCTTCGGCATGCAGGGGCGCTACCTGCTGCCGGTGCTGCCCGCCGCGCTGCTGCTTCTGGCCGAGGGGCGCACCCTCTGTTTGCGGCGCTCCACCGACGGGGCCCTGCGGCTGAGCGCCGGTGCGCTGGCGGCGGCGGTGGCACTGCAGAGCCTGGTGCTCTTCGCCTCGGCGGCCTACAAGCCCTGACAGGCGTTGCAAACCGCGTAAAAATCGGATATAGTAATAAACGGGACAAAGCGCCCCGACTGGATTTTTGAAAGGAAGGACCTTTTTATGACTATCACCCGTCAGACCGTTATCGGCGACATTCTGGATACCGACAATTCCGTGGCTCCTCTGTTCCTGGCCATTGGTATGCACTGCCTGGGCTGCCCCGCCAGCCGCGGCGAGACCATCGAGCAGGCCTGCGCCGTGCACGGCACCGACGCCGACGAGCTGGTGGCCAAGCTGAACGCTCACTTTGGCAACGCCTGAGGCGCCCCGGCTGGACGCGCGGCTGACCGCGGCGGCGCAGCTGGTGAAGCCCGGCTCCGCCGTGGCGGACATCGGCTGTGACCACGGCAAGCTGGCCATCTTTCTTGCGCTGACCGGCCGCGCCAAGCACGTCATCGCCGCCGACCTGCGCCCCGGCCCGCTGCAAACGGCGGCAGAGAACTGCCGCCGCTACGGCTGCGAGGGGGCGGTGGAGCTGCGTCTGGGCGACGGGCTCTCGGTGCTGAAGGCCGGCGAGGCGGACACCATCCTGTTGGCCGGTGTGAGCGCAAAGACCACCATCGACATTCTTGCCGCCGCGCCCTGGGTGAAGACCCCGGGGACGCGGCTGGTCTGCGTTCCCGCCACAAAGGCCCCGGTGCTGCGCCGGTGGCTGTGGGAGCAGGGCTTTGACATTGAAGAAGAGCGGCTTGCCCTGGCGGCGGGCCGCTGGTACGCCGCCATCGGCGCGGTGTACACCGGCGAAGCCCGCCGGCCGGACTGGACGGAATGTATGTTCGGCCGCTGGCGGGACCTGCCGGGGGCGGCGGGCTATGAGGCTCAGCTGGCCCAAAAAGTGGAAAAGGTGCTGCGGGGCCTCGAGCCCGGCAGCCCGGAATGGAACGAGGCGGCAGCGCTGGATGAACAGCTGCGCCGCCCGCAAGGAGCGGAACATGGCGAAAGTTGAGGAAGTACTCCAGTTCATGCAGCAGCTGGCTCCGCGGGAGAAAGCCGCCTCGTGGGACAACGTGGGCGTTCTGGTGGACTGCGGCGCGGACGTGACCAGCATCCTGGTGGCGCTGGACATCACCGAGGAGGTGGTGGCCGAGGCGGAGATCCAGGGCTGCCAGCTCATCGTGGCTCATCACCCGGTGATCTTTCACCCGCTGAAGCGCATCAGCCGGTCGGACGTGCCCTTCCGCATGATCAAAAAGAATATCTCGGGCCTGTGCGCCCACACCAATCTGGACGCGGCGGAGGGCGGCGTGAACGACATCCTCTGCAAGCTGTTCGGCGTCACCGGGGCCAGGGGCTTCGCCGAGGGCGGCATGGGCCGCATCGGCCAGATCCGCACCGTCAGCGCCGCCCAGTTGGCGGCCCAGTGCCAGTTCACCCTGAACGCGAAGGTGAAGTATGTGGACGCCGGCCGGCCCATCAACACTCTGGCGGTGCTGGGCGGCAGCGGCGACCACCTCATCGAGGAGGCGGTGGCCGCCGGCGCGGACGCTCTGCTCACCGGCGAGGCGGGCCACCACGACGCGCTGGACGCAAAGCGCCTTGGCCTGAGCCTCATCGTGGCCGGGCATTACGCCACCGAGTTCCCGGTGGTGCCGGTGCTGGCGGACAAACTGTCCCGCCGGTTTGCCGGGGTGCGGGTGCTGTGCAGCCGCCGCAACAAGGAGCCCTTTACCTATTTATAAAGGAGAGGCCGTTATGTGGGAGGAGAAAGACCGAGCTTCCGTTGGCTACAACGAGGATATGTTCGAGGGGGACGCCCCCTCCGACGAGGCGCCGCAGGCTGCCCCGGCGCAGTCTGATGACCAGGCGCTGGCGCTGCTGGAACGTCAGCTGGCCCCCGGCGAGCAGCTGCTTTGGCATGGCCGGCCGCTGAAACTCCACGGGCCCGGCGGCGGCATGCAAAAGCTGTTTGCCGCGGTGTTCCTGGGTTTTGCCTGCTTTTGGGAAGTGAACGCCCTGCAGGCGCTCCTCGTGGGCGGGCTGTTCGGAATTATCTTCCCGCTGTTTGGCATCCCCTTTATTCTGGTGGGGCTGAAGCTGTTCTTCCCCGGCCTGGGCGCCGGCAGCCGCCTGCGCCAGACGGTCTACGGCATCACCACCCGGCGGGCCATCACCGTGAGCCGGGGGCGGGTCACCGCCTGGGATCTGGACGCGGTGGCCAGCGTGGAGAAATTCTACCACAAGGACGGCACCGGCGATCTGGTGCTGTCCAACGGGCAGGTGGAGCACTACTGGCACAACGGCCACAGCCACACCCGCGCGGTGACGCTGGCCTTCTACGGCCTGGCCGACGTGGACGCCGCCGAGGCGGCGCTGCGCAGCCGCTGAAAAACGACCCAAACCAAGCAAGCCGTGCCGCCCGGCACGGCCTTTTTCATGAGAGGTGAGACCCATGGCACTGGATGCCGCCCTGCTGGCTCTGACCGCCGGCGAACTGAAAAACACACTGCTGGACGCGAAGATTGACAAAATCTTCGAGCCCACCCGGGACGAGGTGCTGCTCACCCTGCGCACCCGCACCGACACCTTCAAGCTGCTGCTCAGCGCCCGCAGCGGCTCCGCCCGCATCTGCCTGACCAAAGAGACTTTTGAGAACCCCCAGACGCCGCCCAGCTTCTGCATGCTGCTGCGCAAGCATCTCACCGGCGGGCGGCTCACCGCCCTGGAGGTGGAGCCGGGGGACCGGCTGGTGTTCCTGCGTTTCCTGTGCACCAACGAGATGGGCGACCTGGTGGAGAACGTGCTGGCCGTGGAGCTGATGGGCCGCTATTCCAACCTGGTGCTCACTCAGAACGGCCGCATCATCGACGCCCTCAAGCGGGTGGATTTCGAGGATTCCGACATCCGCCAGCTGCTGCCGGGCCTTGCCTACACGCTGCCCGCAAAGCCCGCCAAGACGGACTTCTGCTCCATGACCTCCGCCCAGCTGGTGGAGACCGCCTGCAAGCTGGACCTGCCGCTGCACCAGGCGCTCATCAAAAGCTGCGCCGGCGTGGGGCCGGTGGTGCTGCGGGAGGCGGCGTTCCGTGCCTCCGGCGGCGAGACCGCCCTGCTGGCCAGCGAACTGGACGAGGGGCAGCGGGCCGCGCTGACGGCGGCCTTTGACTCCATCCACGCCGACCGGCTGGCGGGGGGCAAGCCCTGCCTTGCCGCCGACGACGAGGGCAAGCCCATGGAGTTCAGCTTCACCGCCCTCACCCAGTACGGCGAGGGACGGCTGCAATTCTACGACAGCTTCAGCGAGATGCTGGAGGCCTACTACTGCCGCAAGGACCGGGCCGAGCGCCTGCGCCAGAAGAGCCGGGACCTGCACAAGACGGTGAAGAACCTCCACGAGCGGGCGGTGCGCAAACAGGCGGCCCGCAAGGAGGAGCTGGCCCAGAGCGGCAAGGCCGACCAGCTGCGCCTGTACGGCGAGCTGCTGCAGGCCAACCTCTGGGCGGTGGAAAAGGGTGCAAAAAGCGTTACCGTCACCAACTACTACGACGGCCAGCCGGTGACCATCCCCCTGGACGTGCGTCTCTCCGCCAGCGGCAACGCCCAGAAGTATTTCAAGGACTACAAGAAAAAGCAGACCGCCGCCAAAATGCTGGTGAAGCTGCTGGAGCAGGGCGAGCAGGAGATCGAGTATCTGGCCACCGTGCTCTACGAGGTGGAGTCCGCCCCCGGCGAGCAGGCCTTGGGGGAGATCCGCCAGGAGCTGAAGGGCCAGGGGTATCTGAAGTATTATAAGGTAAGGGACAAAAAGCAAAAGCCCGCCGACTTCTACCGCTACCGTTCCTCCGACGGCTTCCTCATTCTGGTGGGACGCAACAACCTCCAGAACGAAAAGCTCACCCTTCACACCGCCCGGGGCAAGGACCTGTGGTTCCATGTAAAGAACGCCCCCGGCAGCCACACGGTGGTGATGAGCGAAGGGAAGGACATTCCCCTGGCCACCCAGAACGAGGCGGCCCAGCTGGCGGTGATCCACTCCAGCCTGACTGGCGGCGTGAAGGTGCCGGTGGATTACACCTTCGTCAAGAACATCCGAAAGACCGGCGACCTGCGCCCGGGCATGGTCCTCTACGAAAGCTACGAGACCGCCTACATCACGCCGGAGCCCGGCCTGGCCGAGCGGCTGGCGTTGCCGCAAAACAGGTGACAAGTTCCGGCCGGTCTGCTATACTGATAAAAACGAACCGTTCCGCCCCCGCGGCGGAACAGCCCATACCCCGGAAGGAGTGAATGAGATGTACTGCAAACAATGTGGCGCTTTTCTGCCCGACGACGCGACGGCCTGCTCCGCCTGCGGATGCCTGCTGACTCCGGCCCCCGCGCCGGAAGCTCCCGTGGAGGGCCCGAAGGACGGCCCCGCCCCGGCCCCCGAGACTCCGGCTGCCCCCGCGCCCGAAGCGCCTGCCCCTGAGGCGCCCGCGCCCCAGCCGCCGGTCTCCGGCCCCGTGCCCGGCAGCGTGCCCCCGCCCCGTTATCAGGTGCCGGCCTACGCCCGCCCGGCGGGCGGCCCCGGAGCTGCCGGCCCCGGCGGTCCCGCCGGCCCGGTGAAGGGCGCGCCCGCGCCGCAGCCCGGCCCCGCGCCCCAGCCCGGCAGCTTCCCGCCGCCTCCCTCCGCCCCCCTGAGCCCCACCGTGGGCATGGGTGAGTGGCTGTGGAGCAGCATCGTGGCGGCCATCCCCATCGTGGGCTTCATCGTGCTGCTGGTGTGGGCCTTCGGCGGCGGCACCAAGCTCTCCAAGCGCAACTGGGCCCGGGCGAACCTCATCCTCTACGCCATCGTCGTGGTGCTCTATGTGCTGATCTTCGTGTTTATCGCCGTCGCGGTGAGCGCGAATTTTTACCACAACAACTTCTACTATTGATTGCCCGTCCGGGCACCCGGAACGCCGCAAAAAAAACAGCCCTTCTCGCCGTTTTTTGCGGCGTTTTTCCGGCCCGAAAGGGCATTGAACAAAACAGAGAATTTTTTTTGGAAAATTCGATTTTTTTTACAAAAAGGTCTTGCAACACCCGGATGTGTGTGTTACAATAACACTCGGCTGCAAATGGCTTGTGTACCAAGCTGCGCAAGCCATGATATGCGTTGATGCGGGAGGTTGCCGTGGCAACACGGGTTTTTTCCGCGGAGTATGTCCGATCTAGAACCGGGCGAAAGAATTACTGAGAGCAAAGGGATACGTACACGGTGCCGTCTGCGCGGTGTACCAATGTCCATCGCACTTTGCCACAGGTCTGTCCGGGGGAACTGCCTAGCGGTTCACCGGCTTTTCTCGTGCCAAAATGTGAAACACCCGGAGCAGTGTTCAGTGGTTTATCGGTCCGCCTAGGCACCAAATTTAACAGGAGGCGAACAAAATGGCAGTCAAGGAGAAAATCAGAATTCGTTTGCAGAGCTACGATCACCAGCTGATCGATGCCGCTGCGGAGAAGATCGTTGAGACCGCGAAGCGCACCGGCGCCCGCGTGTCCGGCCCGATCCCCCTCCCCACCGACAAGGAAGTGGTCACCATTCTGCGTGCTGTTCACAAGTACAAGGACAGCCGTGAGCAGTTTGAGAGCCGCACCCACAAGCGTCTGATCGACATTCTGAAGCCGTCCAACAAGACGGTCGAGGCTCTCACGAGCCTGCAGCTCCCCGCCGGCGTCGAGATCGAGATCAAGCTGTGAGCCTATTATAATCAGTAAGGGCGGCCAACGAGCTGCCAACTGCTGACCGAAGGCAACCAGTGAGACTTCGCTCAAGACTCAAAGCGGAGAGGTCATGTTGGCGCCCAAAGTTACTCACGGCGTCAACCAATAACCTTACAGGAGGAAAAGGAAAATGCAAAAAGGTATCATCGGCAAGAAGCTGGGCATGACCCAGCTGTTCGACGAGAGCGGCAAGGTCGTTCCCGTGACCGTGATCGAGGCCGGCCCCTGCACCGTGGTGCAGAAGAAGACCGTCGAGAGCGACGGCTACCAGGCCGTGCAGCTGGGCTTCGGCGACATCGCCGCCCGCAAGGTCAACAAGCCCGCCAAGGGCCACTTTGACAAGGCGGACGTCGCCCCCAAGAAGACCCTGCGCGAGTTCCGTCTGGCCGACATCAGCGGCCTGAACGTGGGCGACATCCTGAAGGCCGACGTGTTCGCCGCTGGCGACCACATCGACGTCGTGGGCGTCAGCAAGGGCAAGGGCTACGCCGGCACCATCAAGCGCTGGAACGGCCATCGCCTGCGCGAGAGCCACGGCACCGGCCCTGTCTCCCGTCACGCCGGTTCCATGGGCCCCTGCTCCACCCCCAGCCGGGTGTTCAAGGGCAAGAAGCTGCCCGGTCATCTGGGCGCTGAGCGCGTCACCATCCAGAACCTCACGGTCGTCAAGGTGGACGCCGAAAATAATCTGATCGCCATCAAAGGCGCGGTCCCCGGCCCCAAGGGCGCTGTGGTCTGCATCAGCGATAGCGTGAAGGCGTAAGGAGGGAAAGCACAATGGCAAAATTTGACGTTTTGGATATGAACGGCAAGAAAGTTTCCACCGTAGAGCTTTCCGACGCCGTGTTTGGGATCACCCCCAACGAGAAGGCTGTTCACGCCGCCGTGGTCAACTTCCTGGCCAACCAGCGGCAGGGCACCCAGAGCACCAAGACCCGCAGCGAGGTTTCCGGCGGCGGCCGCAAGCCCTGGCGTCAGAAGGGCACCGGTCATGCCCGTCAGGGTTCCACCCGCAGCCCGCAGTGGACTCACGGCGGCGTTGCCCTGGGCCCCAAGCCCCGTGACTACAGCTACCGCATCAACCGCAAGGTCAAGCGTCTGGCCATCCTGAGCGCCATCAGCGCCAAGGCTGCTGCCGGCGACATGATCCTGGTGGACAACCTGAGCGTGGCCGAGTACAAGACCAAGGCCGTGGTCAGCATGCTGAGCGCTGTGGGCGCCGGCAAGAAGAACCTGATCGTCACCCCCGCCGTGGAAGAGAAGCTGGTCAAGAGCGCCGCCAACATCCCCGGCGTGAAGACCACCGTCGCCACCAGCGTGAACACCTACGACGTCGTGAACGCCGACAAGTTCATCCTGAGCGTGGACGCGGCCAAGAAACTTGAGGAGGTTCTGGGCTGATGAAAACTGCACATGACATCATTCTGGCTCCCGTCATTACCGAGAACTCTATGATGGGCGTTGCCAACAAGAAGTACACCTTCAAAGTGGCCACCGATGCCAACAAGATCGAGATCGCCGACGCGGTCGAGAAGCTGTTCGGCGTGAAGGTCGAGAAGGTCAACACCATCAACGTGCGGGGCCGTTGGCGCCGCCAGGGCCTGCACGGCGGTTACACCGCTGCCAGCAAGAAGGCCATTGTCACCCTGAAAGAGGGCAGCAAGGGCATCGACTTCTTCGAGAGCATGGTCTAAGCTGCTCTTCGAAGGCAGCTCCTTTGAGCCTGAGCAAGGCTCGCGTATGGGGATATGACCCCGATAACAATTCATAAGTCAAAAAGGAGAATACCGCAATGGCTATCAAAAAGTACAAGCCGACTACCCCGGGCCGCCGCGGCATGACTGTTACCGACTACAGCGTGCTGAGCAAGGTCGAGCCCGAGCGCAGCCTGCTGGAGCCCATGAAGAAGGCTTCCGGCCGCAACAACACCGGCCGCATCACCGTTCGCCACCATGGCGGCGGCAACCGCACCAAGTACCGCGTGATCGACTTCAAGCGCAACAAGTTTGACGTGCCCGCCACTGTCAAGACCCTGGAGTACGATCCCAACCGTTCTGCTCACATCGCTCTCATCGAGTACGCCGACGGCGTCAAGAGCTACATCCTGGCTCCTGAAGGCCTGAAGGTGGGCGACACCGTGATGGCCGGCCCCAGCGCCGACATCAAGCCCGGCAACGCCCTGCCCTTCGCCAACATCCCCGTTGGTACCATCATCCACAACATCGAGCTGTACCCCGGCAAGGGCGGCCAGCTGGTGCGCAGCGCCGGCAACATGGCTCAGCTGATGGCTAAGGAGAACGGCTACGCCCTGATCCGTCTGCCCAGCGGCGAGATGCGCAACGTGCCCCTGAACTGCATCGCCACCATCGGCCAGGTCGGCAACGTGGATCATGAGAACGTCAACCTCGGCAAGGCCGGCCGTAAGCGCCACATGGGCTGGCGGCCCACCGTCCGCGGTTCCGTCATGAACCCCTGCGACCACCCCCACGGCGGCGGCGAAGGCAAGAGCCCTGTTGGCCGTCCCGGCCCTGTTACCCCCTGGGGCAAGCCTGCGATGGGTTACAAGACCCGCAAGCATCATAACCGCTCTGACAAGTTCATTGTCAAGCGCGCCAACGGTTAAGAGAGGAGAACGAACATGGGTAGAAGTGTTAAGAAAGGACCTTACGTCCTGCCTGTTCTGCTGAAGCGCGTTCAGGAAATGAACGCCGCCGGCGAGAAGCGGGTCCTGAAGACCTGGAGCCGGTCCTCCACCATTTTCCCGGATTTCGTCGGCCACACCTTCGCGGTGCACGACGGCCGCAAGCATGTGCCCGTTTATGTGACGGAAGATATGGTTGGCCACAAGCTGGGCGAGTTCGCCCCCACCCGTACCTTCAAGGGCCATGCCGGCTCCAAGACCGGTAAGTAAGCAAAAGGAGGAGTAAAGCAATGGAAGCTAGGGCACATCTTAGATACGCCCGCATCAGCCCCCGGAAGGTTTCGGTCGTGCTGGATCTGATCCGCAACCAGCCTCTGGACAAGGCGCTGGCGATTCTGCAGTACACCCCGAAGGCCGCCTGCGAGCCCCTTCTGAAGTTGGTGAAATCTGCTGCCGCGAACGCGGAGAACAATCACAACATGGACAAGAACAGCCTGTACGTGGCCGAGTGCTTTGTCACCCCCGGCCCCACCCTGAAGCGCATCCGTCCCCGCGCCCAGGGCCGCGCGTTCCACGTGCTGAAGCGCACCAGCCATGTCACCGTGGTTCTGAAAGAGAAAGAGTAAGAAGGAGGTAAACACAATGGGCCAGAAAGTGAATCCCCACGGTCTTCGCGTGGGCGTCATCAAAGATTGGGACAGCCGCTGGTTTACTTCCAAAAAGGAATTCGGCGACACCCTGGTCGAGGATTACAAGATCCGCAAGACCCTGAAGAAGCAGCTCTTCGGCGCTGGCGTGCCCAAGATCGAGATCGAGCGTACCCTGGACGGTCAGTCCGGCGAGTCCAAGCTGAAGGTGAGCATCTGGTGCGCCAAGCCCGGCATGGTCATCGGCAAGGGCGGCAGCGAGATCGTCAAGCTGCAGGACCAGCTCTCCAAGATGGTGGGCAAGCCCGTCAACGTGAACATCGTTGAGGTCAAGAACATGGACACCAACGCCCAGCTCGTGGCCGAGAACATCGCCGGCCAGCTGGAGCGCCGCATCGGCTTCCGCCGTGCCATGAAGCAGTGCATGGGCCGCGCGATGCAGCGTGGCGCCAAGGGCATCAAGACCCAGGTCGCCGGCCGTCTGGGCGGCGCCGACATCGCCCGCACCGAGACCTACCACGAGGGCACCATCCCCCTGCAGACCCTGCGCGCCGACATCGACTACGGCTTTGCGGAGGCTGCCACCACCTACGGCCGCATCGGCGTGAAGGTGTGGATCTACAAGGGTGAGGTCCTCAAGGGCGCCAAGCCCGCCGCCCGCAAGGAAGGAGGCAATAAGTAATGTTACTGCCTAAGCGCGTTAAATACCGCCGCGTCCACCGCGGCCGCATGACCGGTAAGGCCATGCGCGGCAACACCGTGAACCAGGGCCAGTACGGCCTGGTCGCTCTGGAGCCCGGCTGGATCGACAGCCGTCAGATCGAGGCCGCCCGTATCGCCATGACCCGTTACATCAAGCGTGGCGGTAAGGTCTGGATCAAGATCTTCCCCGACAAGCCCGTTACCGAAAAGCCCGCCGAGACCCGAATGGGTTCCGGTAAAGGCAGCCCCGAGTACTGGGTCGCTGTGGTCAAGCCCGGCCGCGTTCTCTTCGAGCTGGCTGACGTCAACGAGGAGACCGCCCGCGAGGCTCTGCGCCTTGCCATGCATAAGCTGCCTGTCAAGTGCAAGTTTGCCAAGCGTGAAGATGAAGTGAAGGAGGTTGAGGGCTGATGAAAGCTGCAGAACTGCGCAACATGTCCGCCGCGGATCTGAATAAGAAGCTGGGCGAGCTGAAGGAAGAGCTGTTCAACCTGCGCTTTCAGCACGCCATCAACCAGCTGGAGAATCCCGGCCGCATCGACATCGTCAAGAAGGACATCGCCCGTGTGCTGACTGTCCTGGCAGAGAAAGCGTAAGGGAGGTTAAACGATGGAACGGAATTTGAGAAAGACCCGTGTGGGCACCGTTGTGTCCGACAAGATGGATAAGACCATCGTGGTCGCCGTGCGCGACAGCGTTCAGCACCCCCTTTACAAGAAGATCCTGAAGCGCACCGTGAAGTTCAAGGCCCACGACGAGAATAACGAGTGTGGCGTTGGCGACCGTGTGATGATCATGGAGACCCGGCCCCTGTCCAAGGACAAGCGCTGGCGCATGGTCAAGATCGTTGAGAAGGCGAAATAAGCCTGGTACTTTGAAAGGAGGATCTGGCAATGGTTCAGATGCAAACGTATCTCAAAGTGGCCGATAACACCGGTGCCAAAGAGTTAATGTGCATTCGTGTGCTGGGCGGCTCCCGCAAGAGATATGCGAACATCGGCGACGTCGTGGTGGCTTCCGTCAAGAAGGCGGCCCCCGGCGGCACCGTGAAGAAAGGCGACGTGGTCAAGGCTGTGATCGTTCGCAGCAAGCATGGCCTGCGCCGTGAGGACGGCAGCTACATCCGTTTCGACGAGAATGCGGCTGTTATCATCCGTGAAGACAAAAACCCGAGAGGCACCCGTATCTTTGGACCGGTCGCCCGCGAACTGCGCGAGAATGGCTACCTGAAGATCTTGAGCCTGGCTCCGGAATCGCTGTAAGGAGGTTTTAAGAATGAACAATCTTCATGTTAAAACCGGCGACAACGTTATGATCATCAGCGGTAAAGACAAAGGCAAGACCGGCAAGGTTCTGGCTGTCAGCCCCAAGGAGGGCAAGGTCATCATCGAGGGCCGCAACATGGTCACCAAGCACGTCAAGCCTCGCCGTCAGGGCGAGCAGGGCGGCATCGTGAAGGCCGAGGGCGCCATCTACGCCTGCAAGGTCATGCCGGTTTGCCCCAAGTGCGGCAAGGCCACCCGCGTGGCCCACTCCGTGAAGGATGGCAAGAATGTGCGCGTGTGCCGCAAGTGCGGCGCCGAGCTGTAAGGAGGGAGAATATCAATGGCACGTTTGAAAGATAAGTATGTCAGCGAGATCGCTCCCGCCCTGATGAGCAAGTTCGGCTACAAGAGCGTGATGCAGATCCCCAAGCTCGACAAGGTGGTCGTGAACGTGGGCTGCGGCGACGCCAAGGACAACCCCAAGATGATGGACGCCATTCTGGGCGACATCGCCACCGTGACCGGCCAGCGCCCTGTGGTTTGCCGCGCCAAGAAGAGCGTTGCGAACTTCAAGCTGCGCGAGGGCATGCCCATCGGCGTGAAGGTTACCCTGCGGGGCGAGCGTATGTACGAGTTCGTGGATCGTCTGTTCAGCGTGGCTCTGCCCCGCGTGCGTGACTTCCGCGGCATCAACGGCAACTCCTTCGACGGCCGCGGCAACTACGCCGTGGGCATCAAGGAGCAGCTGATCTTCCCTGAAATCGACTACGACAAGATCGACGCCGTGCGTGGCATGGACATCTGCTTTGTCACCACCGCGAACACCGACGAAGAGGCCAAGGAGCTGCTGAAGGCTCTGGGCGCTCCGTTCGCTAACTGAGGGAGGGTACGACTGTGGCAAAAACTTCTATGAAGATCAAGCAGCAGCGCGAGCCCAAGTTCTCTACCCGCGCCTACAACCGCTGCAAAATCTGCGGCCGTCCCCATGCTTACCTGCGTAAGTACGGCATCTGCCGCATCTGCTTCCGGGAACTGGCCTACAAGGGCGAGATCCCCGGTGTGAAGAAGGCCAGCTGGTAAATCCCGCTGCCTGCCGGCCCAACCGGCCGGCGGAGCGGGCGGGCGGCTAAGGGTCCTGAGGGCCCGCCGCCCCGCCGCTTTTGAAGAACAACCCAAACGAAGAACCTTAAGGAGGTTAGTGGCATGCATATCACCGATCCCATCGCGGACCTGCTCACCCGCATCCGCAACGCCAGCTGTGCCAAACACCCTTCTGTAGACGTTCCCGCTTCCAACCTGAAGAAGGCGATCTGCCAGATCCTGGTTGACGAGGGCTACATCAAGAGTGTGCAGCTGATCGAAGACAACAAGCAGGGCACCCTGCGCCTGACCCTGAAGTATCAGGACAACGGCCAGCCCGTCATCGCCGGCCTGCGGCGCGTTTCCAAGCCCGGCCTGCGCATCTACACCAACTGCGAGGATATGCCCCGGGTCATGAAGGGCCTGGGCACCGCGATCATTTCCACTTCTAAGGGCGTTATGACCGACAAGGCTGCCAGAGCTGCCAACGTTGGCGGCGAAGTACTCGCCTTTGTGTGGTAAGAAAGGGGCATAAAGACAATGTCGAGAATTGGAAGAAAACCCATCGTCATTCCTGCGGGCGTCGAGGTCTCCGTCAACGGGCACGACGTTACCGTGAAGGGCCCCAAGGGCACCCTGAATTCCAAGATCCATCCGCTGATGACCGTGAAGGTCGAGAATGGTGAAATCCTGGTGACCCGCCCCAATGACGAGAAAGAGGCCCGCAGCCTGCACGGCCTCACCCGCACCAACATCTCCAACATGGTGGAGGGCGTTGTGAACGGCTTCGAGAAGAAGCTGGAAGTTCAGGGCGTCGGCTACCGTGTGGCCAAGCAGGGCAGCAGCCTGGTGATGAACCTGGGCTTCTCCCATCAGGTGATCGTGAACGAGACCGACGACATCAAGATCGAGGCTCCGGACGCCAACACCATCATCATCAAGGGCATCGACAAACAGAAGGTCGGCCAGTTTGCCGCGGAAGTGCGCGAGAAGCGCCCCCCCGAGCCTTACAAGGGCAAGGGCATCCGCTATGCCGGTGAGCACATCATCCGCAAAGAGGGCAAGGCCGGCAAAGGCAAATAAGGTAAGGAGTGAAAGACAATGGTTAATAAGCCTGACAAGAACGAAGCCCGGCTTCGTCGTCACCGCCGTGTGCGCGGTAAGATCAGCGGCACCGCTGAGTGCCCCCGTCTGGATGTATTCCGCTCCTCCAAGCACATCTATGCCCAGATCATTGATGACGTGGCCGGCGTGACCCTGGTCAGCGCCTCCACGATGGAGAAGGGTTTTGAGGGCTTCGGCGGCAACGTCGAGGCGGCGAACAAGGTCGGTAAGATGATCGCCGAGAAGGCTCTGGCCAAAGGCATCAAGACCGTCGTGTTCGATCGCGGTGGCTTTGTGTATCACGGCCGCGTGAAAGCTTTGGCCGAGGGCGCCCGCGAGGGCGGCCTGGAGCTGTAAGGAGGAGGATACAATGGAAAGAAGAAATCGTGAAGTTGACGACGGCATGCTGGAAAAAGTCGTTGCCATCAACCGCGTATCCAAAACCGTTAAAGGCGGCCGCGTGATGAAGTTCAGCGCTCTGGTTGTCGTTGGCGACGGCAAGGGCACCATCGGTTTTGGCATGGGCAAGGCTGGTGAGGTTCCCGAGGCGATCCGCAAGGGCCTCGAGGCTGCCAAGAAGAACATGCACAAGATCAACATGAAGGGCACCACCATCCCCCACGAGATCGTGGGCGAGTTCGGCGCCGGCCGCATCCTGATGCGTCCCGCCGCCCCCGGTACCGGCGTTATCGCCGGCGGCCCCGTTCGTGCGGTCCTGGAAGTGGCCGGCATCAAGGACATCCGTACCAAGTGCCTGCGCTCCAACAACCCCTGCAACGTGGTCACCGCCACCTTCAACGGCCTGTGCAACCTGGTCAGCGCCGAGGAAGTTGCTGCCAAGCGCGGCAAGACCGTGAAAGAGATTCTGGGTTAAGGAGGTAGCTTACAATGGCAGAAACCGAGAAGAAGGTAGCGGCCACCGAGGCTGCCGCCGAGAAGAAGCCCGCCGCCAAGAAGGCCAGCGCGGCCAAGAAGCCCGCTGCGAAGAAGGCGGCTGACGGCGAGGCCAAGCCCGCCGCCAAGAAGACCACCAAGAAGGCGGCCGACGGCGAGGCGAAGCCCGCCGCCAAGAAGACCGCCGCCAAGAAGGCGGAAGCCAAGGCCGGCACCGTGACTGTGAAGCTGACCAAGAGCCTGTCCGGCCGCGGCGCCAAGCAGATCGCCACCGCCAAGAGCCTGGGCCTGAAGAAGATCGGCGACGTCACCGTTCAGCCCGACAACGCCCAGACCGCCGGCAAGATCGCCAAGATCAGCCACATGGTCGTGGTCACCAAAGCGTAACAGCAAGGAGGTGCAAGCAGATGAAGCTTCATGAATTAAAGCCCGCCGCCGGCTCCAACGTGGCAGCGAAGCGCAAGGGCCGCGGCCACGGCAGCGGCAACGGCAAGACCGCTGGTTACGGCCACAAGGGCCAGAAGGCCCGGTCCGGCGTCAAGAAGGCCGGCTTCGAAGGCGGCCAGATGCCGCTGCAGCGCCGCCTGCCCAAGCGCGGTTTCAACAACATTTTCGCCACCGAGTATGCTACCGTTAAGGTCAGCGACCTGGAGGCCAAGTTCGAAGCCGGTGCCGTGGTTGACACCAAGGCCCTGGTGGAAGCCGGTCTGATCAAGAAGAGCCTGGACGGCGTGAAGGTGCTGGGCAATGGCGAACTGACCAAAGCCCTCACCGTTCAGCTGGCGGCCTACACCGCCACTGCCAAAGAAAAGATCGAGAAGGCAGGCGGAAAGGCCGAGGTGATCTAAGGTGTTCGATACGTTCCGCAATGCGTGGAAGATCCCCGAACTGCGTAAAAAGATCCTGTTCACCTTGATGATCCTCGTGATCTTCCGGCTGGGTTGCGCCATCAGCGTGCCCTACGTCAACGTGGACGCGCTGGAGCTGTTCCGCCAGCTGGGCGGCAGCGGCAACATGCTGGATTACCTGAACATGATGAGCGGCGGCGCGCTGAGCCAGTGCGCGATCTTCGCCCTGAGCGTATCGCCCTATATCAACGCCTCCATCATCATTCAGCTGCTCACTGTGGCGATCCCCGCCCTGGAGCGGCTGAGCAAAGAGGGTGAGGAAGGCCGGCGCAAGCTGACCCGCATCACCCGCTACACCGGCGCCGGCATCGGCGTGGCCATGAGCATTGGCTACTACATGGTGCTGCGCAGCTGGGGCGTGCTGGCCTACAACACCGGCTGGGAGGCCTGGTTCAGCGCTGTTGTTATCGTGCTGAGCTTCGCCGCCGGCAGCCAGCTGCTCACCTGGATGGGCGAGCAGATCGACGACAAGGGCATCGGCAACGGTGTTTCCCTGCTGATCTTCGTGGGCATCATCTCCCGCTGGAGCGACGTCATCGGCAGCGTGCAGGCCCTGCTGGCCGAAGCTGCTGACGGCAAGCCTCAGTACTACGTCTACATCCCCGTCATCGCCATCCTGGCGATCGCCGCGGTGGTGTTCGTGGTCATCCTCACCAACGGCGAGCGCCGCATCCCGGTGCAGTACGCCAAGCGTGTGGTGGGCCGCAAGATGTACGGCGGTCAGGCGAGCCACATTCCCATCAAGGTGAACATGAGCGGCGTTATGCCCGTCATCTTCGCCAGCACCCTGTGCAGCATCCCCAACATGATCGGCAGCCTGCTGCAGGTCAAGAGCTCTTTCTGGGTGGCTTTCTTCAACGTGTTCAACTACAACAGCGTGCTCTACGCTGTGATCTACCTGCTGCTGATCCTGGCCTTCAACTACTTCTACGTGGCCATTCAGTACAACCCCGTTGAGATCGCCAACAACCTGCGCAAGAACAACGGCGCGATCCCCGGCATCCGCCCGGGCAAGCCCACCAGCGACTTCATTACCAAGAGCCTGTCCAAGATCACCCTGATCGGCGCTGTGTTCCTTGGCATCGTCGCGGTGCTGCCCATCGTGCTGGGCAACGTCACCGGCGTGAACATTCAGCTGGGCGGTACCAGCCTGCTGATCGTCGTGGGCGTGGCGCTGGACACCGGCCGCAACATGGAAAGCTACATGCTGATGCGGCATCACAAGGGCTTCCTTGAGTAAGCTCTGACGCGAAACACAAAACAGAAAGGGGACAAACGAGCATGAATCTGATTCTTCTGGGCGCTCCGGGCGCCGGCAAAGGCACCCAGGCCGAGATCGTCTGCGATAAGCTGGGCATTCCGGCCATCAGCACCGGCAACATCCTGCGTGAAGCCGTGAAAAACGGCACCGAGATGGGGCTGAAAGCGAAATCCTTTATGGACAGCGGCGCGCTTGTCCCCGACGATGTCATCATCGGGATCATCAAAGAGCGTCTGGCCCAGCCCGACTGCGAAAAGGGCTTCATCCTGGACGGCGTGCCCCGCACGGTCGCCCAGGCTGAGGCTCTGGAGCAGATGGGCGTGGCCATCGACAAGGTGGTGGACCTGGAGGTGGCTGACGAAGTGATCATGCGGCGGCTTTCCGGCCGGCGTGTGTGCTCTGCCTGCGGGGCTTCCTACCATCTGGAGTTCAAGCCCAGCCGCGAGCCTGACCGGTGCGACCGGTGCAGCGGGCCTCTGATCGTCCGCAAGGACGACGAGCCCGCCACCGTGCGCGACCGGCTGGCTGCCTACCATGAGCAGACCGAGCCGCTGGTGGATTTCTACCGTCAGCGCGGCAAGCTGGTGGTTGTGGAAGGGCAGGACACCATTGCCGACACCACCGCTCTCCTGCTGAAAGCACTGGAGGCGTAACGCGTGATCCAGCTTAAAAACGCCAAGGAACTTGCCGCCATGCGTCGGGCCTGCGAGATCAGCGCTCTGGCGCTGCGGCACGGCGGCGAAGCGATCGAGGCCGGTATCACCACCGCCGAGATCGACAAAATCATCTTCGACTTTATCAAACGGCAGGGCGCCAAGCCCAACTTCAAGGGCCTGTATGGTTTCCCGGGCACCGCGTGCATCAGCGTCAACGACGAAGTGATCCACGGCATCCCCAGCCATGCAAAGGTGATCCGGCCGGGTGACATCATCAGCATCGACACAGGGGCTGCCTGGGGCGGCTTCAACGGCGACAATGCCTGCACCTTCGGGTGCGGCAAGCTGGACCTGGAGGCCCGGCGTCTGCTGGAGGTCACGCGTGAGTCGCTGCACCGCGGCATTGCCGCCGCGGTGTCCGGCGCGCGGGTGGGCGACATCAGCAACGCGGTGCAGACCTATGTCGAGGAAAACGGCTTCTCGGTCGTCCGCAGTTTCGTGGGCCATGGCGTGGGCAAAGAGCTCCACGAAGACCCGGAGGTGCCCAATTTCGGGCCCGCGGGCCGGGGCCCCCGCCTGGTGGCGGGCATGACCCTTGCCATTGAACCCATGGTCAACCAGAAGCACTACTCCGTGGTGACGGGGGCCGATGGATGGACGGTGACAACGGCGGACGGCGGCCTTTCCGCTCACTTCGAGCATACGGTCGCCATCACCGCCGCAGGTCCGGAAGTTCTGACCAAAGCATGGGAGGGCCCGGAATGGACTTTGTAAAAGGCCAGCTGGTCCGCTCGAAAGCCGGCCGGGACAAAAACCGGACCTTTGCGGTGATCGGCATACAAGGCCAGATGCTTTTTCTCGCAGACGGAAGTCTGCGCAAACTGGATCGGCCCAAAGCCAAAAAGATAAGGCATGTGGCCCCCACCGCAACCGTTCTGCGGGGCGAAAGCCTTGCAACCGACAAACAGCTCGCAGCGGCGGTGGAAGCGTTTGACGCCGAACACCCCGCAAAACCATGAGGAGGGAAGAGCTTGTCTAAAGAAGACGTCATCGAAGTTGAGGGCACCGTTGTTGAGGCGCTGCCCAACGCCACCTTCCGGGTGGAGCTGGCAAACGGCCATCGGTTGCTGGCGCACATCTCCGGCAAACTGCGGACCAACTTCATCCGCATCCTGCCCGGAGACAAGGTTACTCTGGAAATGTCGCCCTACGATCTGACCAAGGGGCGCATCACCTGGCGCTCTAAGTAAAGCGCCCAAGTCACAAAGGAGGTTATCAGCATGAAGGTTAAGCCTTCCGTGAAACCCATCTGCGAAAAATGCAAGGTCATCAAGCGCAAAGGTCGCGTGATGGTCATTTGCGAAAACCCCAAGCATAAGCAGCGCCAGGGCTAAGGCCCCCCAGCGCTTGGGGGGCAAGTGCGTAGATTCCCGGCGCAGCCCCCGACACGGACATGGGATGTTATTTTAGGAGGTTTTTGAAACTATGGCACGTATTGCCGGCGTTGACCTGCCCCGCGAGAAGCGGGTTGAAGTAGGCCTGACTTACATCTATGGCATTGGCCCCAGCACCGCCAAGAAGATCCTGGCGGCTACCAACATCGATCCCGACACCCGCGTGAAGGACCTGACCGCTGATCAGGAAAACCTGATCCGTGAGTATCTGGACAAGAACAACGTCATCGTGGAAGGCGACCTGCGCCGCAACGTGGCGCTGGACATCAAGCGCCTGGTGGAAGTCCAGTGCTACCGTGGCGTTCGTCATCGCAAGGGGCTGCCCGTTCGCGGCCAGCGCACCAAGACCAACGCTCGTACCCGCAAGGGCCCGAAGCGCACCGTCGCGAACAAGAAGAAGTAAGGAGGAGCATGAGAAATGGCAACTAAAGCTGCTGCTAAGAAGGGCGCTGTGCGTACCAAGCGGCGCGAGCGCAAGAACATCGAGCGTGGCGCTGCTCATATCCAGAGCACCTTTAACAATACCATCGTTACCATTACCGATACGCAGGGCAACACCGTTTCCTGGGCCAGCTCCGGCGGCCTGAACTTCCGTGGCTCCCGCAAGAGCACTCCCTTCGCCGCCCAGTCCGCGGCCGAGGCTGCTGCCAAGGTGGCCATGGAGCATGGCATGAAGACCGTTGAGGTCTACGTCAAGGGCCCCGGCGCCGGCCGCGAAGCCGCCATCCGCGCGCTGCAGGCTACCGGCCTGGAGGTCAACATGATCAAGGACGTGACCCCCATCCCCCACAATGGCTGCCGCCCGCCCAAGCGTCGCCGCATCTGATTTTTAAGGAGGAACAAGAATGGCAAGATATACAGGCGCAGTGTGCCGTCAGTGCCGCCGCGAAGGTCAGAAACTGTTTTTGAAAGGCGAGCGCTGCTATTCCGATAAGTGCGCGTTCGCGCGCCGCAGCTTTGTGCCCGGCCAGCATGGCGCCGGCCAGGTGCGCAAGAAGGTCAGCGAGTATGGCCTGCAGCTGCGCGCCAAGCAAAAGGCGAAGCGTTACTACGGCGTTCTGGAGAGCCAGTTCGCCCACTACTTTGACATGGCCGAGCGCAAGAGCGGCATGACCGGTGAGAACCTGCTGCGCATCCTGGAGAGCCGCCTGGACAACGTTGTCTACCGCGCCGGCTTCGCCATGAGCCGCAAGGAAGCCCGTCAGCTGGTCCTGCATCGTCACTTCACCGTGAACGGCAAGATCGTCAACATCCCCTCCTACCTCCTGAGCGCCGGCGACAAGGTGGAAGTCAAGACCACCGACTGCGCCAAGCTGAAGGAGTGCGCTGAGAAGAATGCCTCCCGCCCTGTGCCCGGCTGGATGACCAAGGACCTCGAGAAGATGAGCGTCGTGGTCGACAAGCTGCCGGACCGCGCCGACATCGACTTCGATGTGGCCGAGCACCTGATCGTTGAGTTGTACTCCAAGTAACAAACTCACCCAAGGGAAAGCGAACACTATCGGCCGGCCTTCCGGGGCCGGCCACCAAGGGAGGATTTAACTATGATGGAGATCGAACGCCCCAGAATCGATACCGCGAGCCTGTCGCCCGACGGACGCTACGGCAAGTTTGTCGTGGAACCGCTGGAGCGTGGCTTCGGTACCACCTTGGGCAACAGCTTACGGCGTGTCCTGCTCTCGTCGCTTCCCGGTGTAGCCGTCACCAGCGTTAAGATCGACGGCGTTGTTCACGAGTTCAGCACCATCCCCGGCGTCAAGGAAGACGTGACCGAGATCGTTCTGAACCTCAAAGGCATTGCCGCCAAGATCTACGCCGACGGCCCTGTCACCGTTCGCATCGAGGCGTCCGGTGAGTGTGAAGTTACTGCTGGCAGCATCAAACCCAGCGATGAGATCGAGGTGCTCAACCCCGAATGGCATATCGCCACCCTGGACGAAGGCGGCAAGCTCGTGATGGAGCTCACCTTCGACAAGGGCCGGGGTTATGTGCCCGCTGAGCGCAACAAGCAGCTGCTGATGGAGAAGAACGATCTGAACGTTCTGCCTGTCGACAGCATCTACACCCCTGTCCTGAAGGTCAACTACACCGTGGAGAACACCCGCGTTGGCCAGATCACCGACTACGACAAACTCACCATTGAGGTTTGGACCGACGGCACCATCAACGCCAAAGAGGCAGTGAGCCTGGCGGCCCGGGTGCTCACCGAGCACCTGAACCTCTTCGTGAACCTGTCCGAGGAGGCCATCGGCGCGGAGATCATGGTGGAGAAGGACGACAAGGGCAAGGAGAAGGCCCTGGAGATGACCATCGAAGAGCTGGATCTCTCGGTGCGTTCCTTCAACTGCCTGAAGCGCGCGGGCATCAACACCGTGGAAGATTTGATCAACAAGTCCGAGGACGAGATGATGAAGGTCCGCAACCTCGGCCGCAAGAGCCTGGAAGAGGTCATGGCCAAGCTTGATTCTCTGGGCTTTACCCTTACCAAAGACGACGAGTAATTACAGCAAAGGAGTGAAACGGGATGCCCGGTACCAGAAAACTCGGCAGAACCAGCGAGCACCGCAACGCCATGCTGCGTGCCATGGTCACCTACCTGTTTGAGAACGGCAAGATCGAGACCACCGTCACCCGTGCCAAGGAAGTTCGTTCCATGGCCGAGAAGATGGTGACCCTGGGGAAGAAGGAAGAGCTGCACGCCAAGCGTCAGGTCTACTCCTACATCACCAAGGAGACCGTGGCCAAGAAGGTCATCGACGAGTACGGCCCCAAGTATGCTGACCGCAACGGCGGCTACACCCGCATCGTCAAGATCGGCCCCCGCCGCGGCGACGCCGCTGAGATGGCCATCATCGAGCTGGTCTGATCGCAGCGCCTAACGGCTTTTTCGCCGCCTCTGTTCTTTCGGGAACAGGGGCGGCTCTCTTTTCGAAGGAGGGACAAACAGCGCGCTTTTGGGCAATATCTCCAAATTTGTGCCCCACTGCGGTCGTACAGCGTGGGCGGGGCGCAGAAAATGCCGAAAAATGCGCGGAGTGCTGTTCCTTTGGTAAAAAGTATGTTAATATGTTGGTGTAATCATGTACGACCCGGCTTTGCCGGGGCAGGAATCGAAAAAAAGAACAGGAGTTGTTTCTTGTGATGGAGCAGCAGCACAGCGGCACCGAGTTTTTTATTGACGGCAACGGCGTTGCAGACCTCGGCCTCATTGCCACCCCCGGCGCACACGAACTGACCGCGCTGATCGACAGCCACCTGGTCCGCTGGGCCAACCGGAAGGGCCTCAACAAAGAGACCTTCATCATTCCCAGCGAGTGCCCCCGTTTCTCTTCCGGCGACGGCAAGGGCGTGATCAAGGACACCGTGCGCGGTGACGACCTCTACTTCGTTGTGGACGTGGGCAACTACAGCTGCAAGTACCGGCTGTTCGGCTCGGAAAACAGCATGAGCCCCGATGACCACTATCAGGACCTGAAGCGTCTGATCCAGGCCGCCAGCGGCAAGGCTCACCGCATCACCGTCATCATGCCGCTGCTCTACGGCAGCCGCCAGCACCGCCGCACTTACCGCGAGAGTCTGGACTGCGCTTACGCCTTGCAGGAGCTGCAGAGCATGGGCGTGACCAACATCATCACCTTCGACGCCCACGACCCCCGCGTGTCCAACGCGGTGCCTCTGATGGGCATGGACAACGTGATGCCCACCTACCAGGTGATGAAGGCGATGTTCAAGCACATCCCTGACTTCAAGCCCACCCCCGACAGCTTCATGGTCATCAGCCCGGACGAGGGCGCCATCAACCGCAACATGTACTACGCCAGCGTGCTGGGCGTGAACCTGGGCATGTTCTACAAGCGCCGCGACTACAGCCGCGTTGTGAACGGCCGCAACCCCATCGTTGCCCATGAGTACCTGGGCGAGAGCGTGGAAGGCAAGGACGTGTTCATCGCCGACGACATCATCTCCTCCGGCGAGAGCATGCTGGACATCGGCTACGAGCTGAAGAAGCGGGGCGCCAAGCGCATCTTCTGCAACGCCACCTACGCCATCTTCACCGCCGGCCTGGCCGAGTTCGACAAGGCCTACGCTGACGGCATCATCAGCGGCGTGTTCGGTACCAACCTGACCTACCGCACCCCCGACCTGCTCAGCCGCGAGTGGTTCCACGAGGTGGACGTGTCCAAGTACATCGCTTACTTTGTGGCCGCCATCAACCACGACATGAGCGTGAGCAACATCATCGATCCTCACGCCAAGATCGAAGCTCTGCTGCAGCGCTACGGTGTGAAATAATCCGTCGATTTAATACAAATCGTAAAACAATTTGGCGCAAAAAAGCCCTGACCGGGAACGGTCAGGGCTTTTCTTTTTGCAATGCAGGCTCAGCCGCCGCAGTGCCCGCCGCAGTTATGGCCGTGGCTGCCGCAGTCGTGACCCTCGCCGTGGTGCTCGTGATGAGCGCAGACAGCGTTCGGGTCAAAGGTCAGGCTTCCAGAGGCCAGCGCGGCAGCGGCAGCGTCGGCGCTGCCGGTGACCCCGGCATACACTGCGATGCCCGCCGCGGCCAGCGCGGTGCGGGCGCCGCCGCCGATGCCGCCGCAGACCAGGGCGTTTACCTGATTGGCCGCCAGCAGGCCCGCCAGTGCGCCGTGGCCGCTGCCATTGGTGGGCAGCAGGGCGCTGCTCACCACCTTGCCGGCCTCGACCTCATAGACCATGAAGGCGGGGCTGTGGCCGAAGTGCTGAAAGACCTGACCGGCCTCATAGGGGATAGCGATCTTCATTTGTTCCATGCTCCTTTTGAAAGGGCGGCCGAAGATTCGGCCGCCCGGTTTGTTTGGTCTCATTATCTCCCCGCAGAGCGGAAAAGTCAAGGCAGGGGGCACAGCTCCTTGCGCAGCACCAGCGCGCTGCTGGTCTTGTCGCCCCAGGTCAGAGCCACCCGCTGGCTGCCTTCGTAGCCCATCCGCCGCCAGAAGGGCAGTGGATTGCCGGGGTGGTCGTCCACCACGTCGATGCGCACCCGGCGGCTGCCGCCGGCGCGCAGATGCTCTTCCAGCAGCGCCGCGCACTGACGCCCCCGTCCGTGCCCCTGGGCGTCGCGGTGCAGGATGAGCAGGGAGAGATAGGCTTCCTCGCCGTCCCGCACATCGGCGGCGGCCAGAGCGGGTCCGTCCCGGCCCTGAGTGATGAGCAGGGTGACAAATCCAGCCCCGGCCATCTCCTCCAGTTCCGACAGCAGGAAGGCTTCGTCCACTCGATCCCGGCCCAGATGGTGGAGCAGAAACTCCGGGTTTGAATTGTAAATGGCGGCGAGCACCGCCGCGTCCTGGCGGCCGGCGGGTCGGAGAACAAGTTCCATACCGCGCC
The DNA here is from genome assembly GCF_048426865.1 of Candidatus Allofournierella merdipullorum. Lineage (NCBI taxonomy): Bacteria > Bacillati > Bacillota > Clostridia > Eubacteriales > Oscillospiraceae > Allofournierella > Candidatus Allofournierella merdipullorum. Next base: position 2,735 of record NZ_DBFNWJ010000050.1, on the reverse strand, counting down.
CTCCTTTCTGACAGGAGCATACCACAGCGGCGGGCAAAAGACAATGGCCGCCCGCCGAAGAGGGGAGGAAAGGGAAGGTTTTGACGCATTTTGCCGTTGCGACGGCCTGCGGCAAAAAGCGAAGGGACAGGAGCATATACTGTGGACGAATGCCGGCGGCGAATGGCTGCCGGTGGTACCACAGCAGTCGCGGCGGCCCGCCGTACATAGTTCCCGGGCCGCCGCCGCGCTGACAACCAAGGAAGAAAAACGAGGTGGAGGAAGATGAACGAACACTTGCGCACCCTGCGCCTGCGCCGCCGGTTGGAGGAAGCGGGCCCCGTCCTGTGGCAGCTGGCAGCGGGCGGCGGCGGCTTTGCCCTGGCGGCGGGGGGCGTTTTCGGCGGACTGCACCCCTTCGGCCTGTCGCTGGTGCTGGGGGTGGGGCAGAGCTGGGTCCAGAGCGCTGCGGCGGGGGCGGCTCTGGGCTATCTCGCTCTGCTGGACCCGGTGGACAGCCTGCGCTGGCTGGCGGCCCTGGCGTCGGCTCTGGCAGGGCGCTGGCTCTTCCGCACCACCTTCTGGCCCGCCGCTGTGGCGGGCAGCGGCACCCTGCTGCTGGTGCAGCTGATGCTCTCGCTGGCGGGGCTGTCCACCCCGGCAGCCGCTTTTGCCACTCTGGGGGCGGCGATCCTGGCGGCGGGGGGCGGTCTGGCTCTGGCAAAAACGGCCAAGGCACGGCCCCGCCCCTCCGCCCCGCTGGCGGGACAAGCCTTCCCGCTGGCTATGCTGGCTCTGCCCGCCCTCTGCGATCTTCCCGCAGGTCCGCTGGAGCCTGCTGTGACGGTGCTGGCAGCAGCGGGGCTGTGGCTGGCCTACCGGGGCCGGGTGCGGGACTGCGCCGCCCTGTGCACAGCGGGCGCGGCCATGCTCACCGCTGCTGACCCGGAACTGGCCTTTGCAGGTTTGGGCGTGGCGGCAGGCTGTCTGGCGGCCGCCTTCTTCACCCCCGGCGAGCGGATGGGCAGCGGAGCGGTGTTTTTGGGTACGGCGGTGGTGTGCAGCCTGGCCGCTCCCGCGCCGGAGCAGCTACTGGGCTTTCTGGCCAGTGCCGTGCTGGCCGAGGCCGCCTTTTTCGCGCTGCCCCGGCCCTGGCTGGCGGCTCTGCCCGGCCAGGCGGAGCCAGTGAGCGAGAGCGCCGCCCGCCCCCGGGTGGCCAGCGCCGTGGGCCAGCTGGAACATGTGGCTCAGGCCCTCACCGGCATCGCGGACACGGTGGACGGCGTTTACAAAACGCTGCCCAAGCGGGGTGAGAGTTACAACTGGGTGATGGACCATGTGGCCGAGGAGCTTTGCCGGGGCTGCGGCCAGCGGGAGCGCTGCTGGGTGGAGCACTACTCCGACACAGTGGATGGCTTTCTGCGCCTGAAACCCATTCTGGAGCAGCAGGGCCGGGCGGCGCTGGAACAGCTTCCGGGCCAGTTCTGCCGCTGTGTGCACCCGGTGGAGCTGTGCAGCGCGGCGGGGCGGGCCTATACCCTCTACCGCAGCCGGCGGGAGAGCCGGGTTCGGGCCCAGGCCATGCGCAGCGCCCTCACCGAGCAGTACACCGCCATGGCGCAGGCGCTGGGCCAAATGGCCAGCCAGCTGGGGCAGACCGTGGCCCCCGACGAGGGTAAGACCGCCCGGTTGGCGGCGCTGCTGGCCTCAATGGGACTGGAACCCCTGGAGACCCAGCTGGGCTATGACGCCTCCGGGCGGCTGCGGGGGACGGTGAGCGTCAGCCGCACCGCCTTCTCCGAGGAAGAGCTGGCGGAGCTGGGCAAAGAGGCGGCGGCCATCTGCCACCGGGCGCTGGCCCCGCTGGGGGTGGACCACACCGGCCTCGTCACCACCCTCACCCTCACCGAGAAAGCGGTGTACGACCCGGTGTTCGGTCTGGCAGCCCACGCGGCCCAGGAGGACGCCTGCGGCGACGCGGTGGAGCAGTTCTGCGACGCCTTTGGCAGCGCCCACCTGCTTCTCTGCGACGGCATGGGGGTGGGCCGGCCCGCCGCCATCGACGGCACGCTGGCCTGCACGCTGGCGGCAAAGCTGCTGAAAGCGGGCTTTGCCGCCGAGAGCGCCGCAAGGCTGGTGAATGTGGCGCTGGCCCTCAAGAGCGACGAGGAGAGCGCCGCCACGCTGGATCTGGTGAGCGTGGACCTCTACACCGGGCGCGCCAGCCTTTACAAAGCGGGGGCCTGCCCCACCTTTCTGGTGCGGGGCGGCAAGGCCGAGCCGGTGGAGGCCGCGGGCCTGCCGGTGGGTATCCTGAGCAACGTGGTGGGCGGGCAGCACACCCTGACCCTGCGGGAGAAGGAGATGGTGGTGCTGGTGAGCGACGGCGCGCTGGTGGACGGCCCCGGCTGGATCTGCCAGCAGCTGGAACTTTGCGCCGCAACGGGCAGCACTCCTGCCGAGACCGCCCGCATCCTGGCGGACATGGCCAAGGCCCGGGTGAGCCGCAGTACCCGCCCGGACGACATCACCGTGGCAGTGCTGGCGCTGGAAAAGGCGGTTTGATAAAAGGAAAAAGGCGCTCCTGCGCGGCCCGGCGGGCCGTGCGGGGGCGCTTTTTGTATATCGAAAACCACTCGCTAGGCGAGTGGTTCAAAAGAAGACTAATGTCGATAATGGAAAAAGAAAAACTCCCTTTGCTATACTGGGAGTGCGGTCTGCCAACTGCACAAGCAAGCAAAGGGAGGTCATTCAAA